>DAOUGF010000426.1:0-10869 GCA_034429295.1 Chloroflexaceae bacterium | reverse complement strand
GGCGGAGACAGCCGAGACGGTGGAGACAGCTGCGACGGCTAGAACAGCCGAAACGGCGGAGACGGCGGAAACTGCCGAGACAGCCGAGACTGCGGAGACAGCTGCGACGGCCAGAACAGCCGAGACTGCCGAGACCACCGGGACAACGGCTCCATAGCCGGGGCTGGCGAGCCGATCGAAGGGAGGGCCGCGGCCCTCCCTTTTCTGTGTCCTTATAATGCTCTTATATGGAACCACAGAAATCTCTCGGTATGGACCCGTAAGGGCGGCCCGTCGTGGTCGCCCCTTTGGGATGGGCTAACCGAGCCGTTACCGGCGAATAATCGTGGTTCTATTTTGCACCAACGCAACGATGATACAGCAGGAATACAGCATTCAGGACGGGCCAAAACCATGGTTACACCCACCGACGGCATGGTGATCACTGCGGATACAACCCTCGCCCCTGGCGTCTACTATCTGCCGGGCGGGCTCACCATCGCCGCCGAGGGCGTAACGTTGGACGGCGGCGGCGCGCTGCTGGTCGGCGCCGGCGTGGGCCGTGGCGTCTCCGTGCGCGGCCAGAATGGGGTATCGATCAAGAATCTGCGGCTGAGCGGCTACTACCACGGGATCTACGCCGAGCAGTGCGCCGGCCTGAAGGTCGCGCGCTGCGAGGTTCGCGCCAGCGCCGAACTGCCGGCGAACACGCTCTTCCTCGATATCTGGCGGCCCGCCGAGCAGGCCTATGGCGGCGGTGTGATGCTCGTGGGCGTGCGAGACTCGCTCGTCGCTGAGTGCGACCTCCAGCACCAGCAGAATGGCCTGCTCTGCTACAGCTGCGCCCGCCTGACGATCCGCGACAGTATCGCCAACTATTGCAGCGGCTTTGGCTTCCACCTCTTCGACACGAGCGACTGCGTCGTCGAGCGCAACTGCGCCGACTTCTGCTGCCGCTACGAGCCGCGGGGCGGCGGTAGCGGGCATCTCGGCGCCGACGCCGCCGGCTTCCTGATCGCCCACGGCTCCTGCCGTAACGTATTCCGCGATAACCTGGCCCGTATGGGCGGCGACGGCTTCTTCCTCGCTGGTCTGCGCCCCGACTGGGTCCATGTCCCTTGCGACAACAATCTCTTCGAGGGCAACGACGGCTCCTACAGCCCGAACATCGCCTTTGAGGCCACCTTCAGCCGCGGCAACATTTTTCGGCGCAACCGGGCCGGCGGCTGCAACTACGGCTTCTGGCTCGGCTTCTCGAGCGAAACCCTGGTCGAAGGGAACAAGGCGCAGGCGAACCGGCGCGCCGCGGTGGCTGTGGAGAACGGCGTCGGCTGCACCGTCCGCGACAACGAGCTCGCGGAAGGCGCCTACGGCGTGCTGCTCTGGTCGAAGTATGTCGCCCCCTTCGCTGCCGCAGTGCCCGCGAACGACACCAGCCGCGCTTGGCTGATCGAGGGCAACAGCTTTCTCGGCAACGGCGTGGGCCTGCGGATCGCCGCCGACCAAGATCACGGCGTGCGGCCGCTGCCACCCCACGTGCCCCGCTGCCCGCGTCCTCACGCCCACACGCTGCGCCGCAACCACTTCCGCGGGAATCGCCTCGATATCGAGCTGATTGATGCGGACGATCCTGTGCTCGAGGAGAACGACTTCGAGGAGTAGCAGCGCCGAGCGCCCAAATTGCTCTGAGAGCACTATGCCTCTGCGGTCAGCCTGCCCGGCCCTGCCCGAAGATCTCCAGCGTATCGCGGATCATCGCCTGGCATGTGCCCAGTGGCCCCTCCTCAAGCACGGCCATTGTGGTGCGGCCGGCGATATCGCTGTAGATCACCAGGCCCATCTCGCCGCGGCTCAGGCGTGCCAGAGGGTGGTCGGGCCCGAGGGTCCGCGGCGCCACGCTCAACTCATAGTCGCCGTCGGCCCGGCGCTCCGCCAGGCCCACGACCGAGATCCGCCCGCCGGCCTCCCAGGCGGCTTGGAGCTGCGCCGCGCTCACGTTGCGGATGCCCTCGACCTTCAGCTCGGCGAGGCGTGTCGGCCGGCCGAGCACCGCATTGGCGAAGATCACCAGCTTGTTGGCGGCGTCCCACCCATCAACGTCGAGCGAGGGGTCGGGCTCCACTATCCCCTGGCTCTGGGCCAGGGCCAGAGCTTCATCGAAGCTGCGACCCGCCGCCATCTCCTCGAGGATTACCTGGGTTGTGCCGTTCACCACCAGCTCGGCCCGCTCGATCACCGCGCCGGCCAGGTCCCGTCGCCCGAGATTGATCGTCGGCAGGGCGCCGCCCACCGCGCCGGAGAAGCGCAGGGCCGGCGCGCCCGGGCCGCCCCTCAGATCGCTCAGCGCCGCGAGCTCCTCATAGGCAAGCACCAGCGGCCCCTTGCTCGCCAGCACGGCGTGTTTGCCGGAGCGCAGGGCGGCCCGCACAATATCGAGGCCCGGCTGGCCGTCCCGCAGGTTGGTCGGCGTGGCCTCCAGCAGTAGCTCGGCCTCGGCGCTGGCCGCAAGCTCAGCCGCGCCCAGGGTCGGATCGTACTGCGGCAGGGCCTTCACGCCGCCGCCCGCATGCTTGAGCGCGGCCACCGCCGCCATGTCGAAGCCCGCCGGATCGTAGGCGACGCCGCTGGAGTCCGCCAGTCCCACGCAGCGCAGGCGCAGGCCGTAGCGCTGCTCGTAGGCAGCCGCGCGGGGAGGCAGAGTCTCGAGCAGGGTCCGGCCGATGTTGCCGAGGCCGGTGAGGAGGAAGCGGATCTCGCGGATGTTAGACGGCATCTTGCACTCCGTTGTATAATCGAAGATCCAATTCGGATTCTGCGAAGCGTTTGTTGCGCTGGGTGAAGAGGAGCCGGCAGATGAAGCAGTGTTCGTCCCCGTGTCCCATGATCGCGAATGACCGCGAGAACATGGCGAAGCTGCGTGCTCACCTGCTTGACGGCTATCAGTGCCTCGACAGCTGGCTCTCCCTTAGTCGGCTGGTCACCGACGTGCGCCAGCGCCGCGATTGTCTGGAGCGCGCCGCCGTTCTTGCCCCCGACAACGAGGAGATCCAGATCGCCTATCTCGAGGCGGTGCTTGTTATCGAGCCTGATAACAAAGCCGCGCTGAACCGCCTGAACGAGATTCGCACCCTCCGGCTGCTCTCCGATGTAAAGACCACCCACTTCCACGAGCAGCCCCGGGCCAGGCTCCTGGGCGATATCCTGGTCTCGATCAACGCCATCTCGCCCGCCGAGCTTCGGGAGGCGCTCAAGGCGCAGAGCAACGGCATGCCGATCACCACGGACCGGCGGCTCGGCCAGTTGTTGCTGCGCCAGAACCTGATCACGCCGAGCAAGCTGGCCCAGGCGCTGATCATCCAGCAGCAGGAGCGCAGCCGGCTCCGCGTCGCCCCGCAGCAGCTCGGCGAGTATCTCGTGGATCAGAACTATATCACGCCGCAGCAGCTCGAGCTCGCTCTCGCCGAGCAGCTCCGCCTCGACCAGAAAGGTCTGCGCTATAGCCTCGGCCAGATTCTGGTGCGCCTGAACATGATCAGCCAGTCGCTGATCGAGCGCGCCGCCCGCGAGCACGAGCAGGCCTTCTGGGCTAAGTACGGCTATTAGCTGCTTAGGTCTACTGCTTCGCAAGGTTAGCGCGGACTGCCTCTAACTGCCGCCCTAGCTGCCCTCCAAGCTTCAAGCTTGGGGGATGTTAGTTGCGTCCATCTGCCGACCTTGCGAAGCGCTCGCTAGTGCCCGTACAGCATAGTCCGTAGCCGGTAGTCCATGCAGCGAGAGCCTCGCAAAGCCAGAGAGCCAGGCGACATGGCCAATAAAGGCCGCCTGAAATTGCACTAGCGACTACTGCGGCTTTTAGTCTGCCGTCGCGGGGCGCTCCACGCGGCCCGGCAGCCTCAGCCGCAGCCCCGGCAGCACCGCGGCGGTGAGGATGAGCAGCATCCCCAGGGCTTGGGTGAGGTCGATCCGCTCGCCGAGCAGCAGCACGGCGGCCAGGGTTGCGATCGGCGCCTCGATCACGACGATCAGGCTGGCGATCCGCCCCGGCAGATGCCGCAGGCTGATCGTAAAGAGCGCGTAGCCCATCAGGGTCGGGCCGAGGGCCAGGCCCAGCAGCGCCAACCAGGGCGCCGCGCCCGCGCCGACTCGTAGCAGGCTGGCCGGGCCTTCAGCCGCCGCGGTGAGGGCCAGCAGGAAGAGCGAGCCGAAGCTCATAGTGAGGGCCAGCGAGAGCCAGGGGCTATGGTTTGTCATGGCCCGCTGGTTGAAGAGCACATAGCCCGCGTGGGCCACGGCCGAGCCCACCCCAACCAGTACGCCCAGCCAGGAGACCCGCAGCACCGCCGGGTCGTAGATCCGCACCAGCAGCCCGCAGCCCAGCAGGGCGAGGACGAGGGCGATGATCTGCAGCGGCCCGATCTGCTCCTTGAAGAGCAGCCGCGCGCCTAGGGTGACGAAGGCGGGGTAGAGATAGATCAGCACGATCCCCAGGGCCGCGCCGTTGAGCGCGATCGAGGTGACGAAGAGGGCGTGGTAGAGGCCCACGCTGATCAGCCCTGTGATCGCGAAGCCCTGCAGCTCCCGCCCGCTCACCTGCGGCAGCCCGCGCCCGCGCGCCAGGGCCGCCCCGGCGATGCCGCTGAGACAGGCGACGGCGATGATCGCGTCGCGCCAGAAGGCCAGAGCGAGCGGTGAGATGACGCTGGTCTCGAGGAGGTAGGAAATGCCGGGGGCGGTGGCGGCCCACGCCACCGCCGCTCCGACAGCGAGCAAATACCCTAAACGCGCGGAAAACGGCATACAGGTTCAGCTCTCGTGCTTAACGGATGCCGAAGAGCCAGAACAGCGATGTGATCAGGGATCGTGGGAAGATGTGGCCCCGCCGCTGCCGCAGCGCGGCGAAGAGCATGTTGCGCTCCCGAGTGCGCTGATCGTTCACGATCAACTGCTCGATATACGTGCGGTTCATAAAGCCTCCCTATCTATCAGTAGCGCCTGAGGCGCAGATTGCTCAATTTAGGGTTTGCTCGGCCTCGACCGTTGGTAGCTGTAGCCGCGTCGTCTCAAAGGCCGATGAAGTCGCCAGGGTTGTTTGGGTGCGGCGTACGTCGGGGTGCTTGCGCAGGTCGTGGTAGATCAGGCGCTCGAGCGTTTGAGGGCTCTGGGTTCGCACCTTCAGCAGGAAGCACCACTCGCCAATGAGACGGTGGATCTCTTGGATGCTGGGCAGCGTGGCGATAAACGATTCGACCACTTCCAGGTCACAGCCGGCCGTCGTCTCGACAAAGACAAAGGCGGTGACGGGCAGCCCGAGGCGCAGCGGGTCGAGGATGGCGCGGTAGCCTTTGATGTAGCCGCGCTCCTCGAGCAGCCGGACCCGGCGTTGCACCGTCGGCGCGGTGAGCCCCACGCGCTGCGCGAGCTCGGCGTGGGTGATGCGCCCATCGCTTTGGAGCAGCTCCAGCAGCTGCAGGTCTGTCTCGTCAAGAGCGTTCATCGCGGTCATCTTTCTTCGATTCTTTCAATAATCATTATACTTTGTCTTTCATTCGAAGAGAATAGTCCGTTAGTATGATCATACAACGGGTACGTAGTCGCCGATGCCCTGGCTGGGGAGGGTGCGACCGCCGCCCCGCTCCCGCAGCAGCCCGCCGAGGGTCATAATGGCGTCGGCGATGCGCTCGGGCGTCTCGGCGCCAAAGCAAAGCCGCATATGGGGCTGCTCCTCGGGGTTGGCGCAGAAGGCCTGGCCTGGCGTGAAGGAGACGCCGCGGCTCACCGCGCTGATATACAGCTCGGTAACGGGGAGGCCGGCCGGCAGGGTTACCCAACACGAGAAGCCGCCCCGTGGCCGGGTCCAGGTGACCCCCATCGGGAAGTGGCGCTCCATCGCCCGCAGCATGGCGTCGCGGCGCTCGCGGTAGCGAGGCAGCACCCGGCGCAGGTGCGTGTGCCACCACCCCTGCTCGATGAAGATCGAGAGGGCGCGCTGCGTAAGCGGCGAGGCGCAGATATCCTGGGCCTGCCGCAGCATGGTCAGCTCTTTGATCGTGGCGGGCGCGGCAACAATGTAGCCCATGCGCAGGCCGGGCATCAGGCTCTTGGAGAAGCTGCTGAGGTAGATCACCCTGCCGGTGTGATCATCTGCCTTGAGGGCGTGGGGCGGCGCGCCCTCATACGAGATCCGCCCGTAGATGTCGTCCTCCAAGATCGTCAGGTTGCGCTGCGCCGCGAGCTCGAGCAGAGCGGTCCGGCGCGCCGGGCTCAGGCAGCCACCGCTCGGGTTCTGGAAGGTTGGGATGGTGTAGAGGAAGGCCGGGCGCTCGGTCTGCAGCATCTCGGCAAGGGCCTCAACCACGATCCCCTCCTCGTCGGTGGGCACGCCGACGGCGCGCACCCCGTGGGCTGAGAGGACGTTGAGCACGCCGAGGTAGGTGGGCTGCTCCACCAGCACCGTGGAGCCGGGAGGGGCCAGGAGCTCAACGGCGAGGCTCATGCCATTGGTAACTCCACTCACCACCAGCAGTTCGTCGGGGCCGGCGCTGATGCCGCGCTCCCGCACAACCTCGGCCAGTGTCGAGCGCAGGTTCAGGTCGCCCTGAGGGTTGGTGTAGTTCATCAGGGCGGGGCCGCCTGAGGCGAGGGCGAGCTCGTTGGCCCGCTGCCAATGGCGCAGGGGGAAGAGATCGGCTGCCGGGTCGGCCCTGGCCAGGGCGATGAGGCCGGGGAGCTGGGTCATTCGCAGGATATCGGCCATCATGCCGCCCGGCGTGACCTCGCGGCCAAGGTCAGCCTCGGGAGGGGCCAGCAGCTGCTCGATGCGCTCCGCCACAAAAGTGCCGCGCCCCACAGTGGCCTCAAGCCAGCCGCCCGACTGCAGCTCGGCGTAGGCGCTGTGGACTGTGAGCCGGGTGACGCCTAGCTGTTGGGCGAGCTGGCGCACCGTGGGCAGACGGGTGCGCGGCGGCAAGGCGCCGCTGCGGATGCGCTGCTGCAGGCTGGCCGCAAGCTGGCGGTAGAGTGGCTCGCGACTGCTCCTGTCGAGTTCGAACTGCATGCTGCTCTCCTGATTGTCTCGCTCAACAGCCAAGAATAGCCGATATAGACATTATACCAGTACAATCGGCTGAAGTGCAGCGACAATTGGCGGGCTTTTATTGTGACAATCCTTCCTCCCCGGGCAATAAGCGTGGTTGGTGAGCGTGGTATAATTTGTTGGCGCGCTCATGTGAACAGCGCCTTCCATCCCTGCTTGCAACGAGGTGCCAGCATGCCGATGTACGAGTACGGCTGCCTTAGCTGCTCCAGCCGCTTCGATCGCCTGCGCCGCATGGGCCAGAGCGACGCCGATGTGACCTGCCCGACCTGCCAGAGCCCGCATGTCGAGCGTCGTCTCTCCGTTTTCGCTGCTCACAGCCGTGGTGCCGACAGCGCACGCGAGGTGGCGGCCGCGCCCGCGCCCGCTACAGGCGGCTGCTGTGGTGGCGCGTGCGGCTGCGGAAGCCGCGCCGCATAACATATGATTGCCTATAACTTCCACGCCGCAGGCAAGGGCGCCAGCGGCAAGGCCACCGTCGGCCAGGGGAAGTTGCTCTCGTCAGAAGCCACCGATCCCCCTGTCTATCGGGCGCAGATCGCCGCGAGCGCGGAGCAGCTACTGCTCGGCCAGCTTTACGCCACGCTCAGCGCCTCCTTCCCCCGCGATCTGCTCAGCGCCTACTACACCGCCCTGACGACGCGGCCCTTTGTGGTGCTCACCGGCCCTGAGGGCGCCGGCAAGGCCGCGCTCGCCGCAGGATTCGCCGCGGCGATCGTCGCTCCTGAGAGCGGCCAGTTCATCACGATCGGCTCCGACCGTTGGGCCGGCCGCGGCAGCCAGAGCAGCTACTACCGGGGCATCCACGAGCGCTTTGGCGTCTCGCAGTTCCTCGAGACCCTCAACGAGGCGGCGGCGCCGGAGAGCATCGGCAAGGCGTTCTTTGTGCTGCTCAAAGGCCTCAGTGTTGAGGAGCTCTGCAGCTACCTCAGCCGCCTGCTCGACCTGGATCCCTTCGGCCTGCCGCGTTTGGCTCTGCCAGGCGTCCCGCCGAGCGAGCGGCCGGTGATGCCGGCCAACTGCTTTATCACCGCCACGCTCCATACGCCGAATGGCGCCGGCCCGCTCCTCCAGGAAGAGCTGCGCCACGCCGGCCAGATCGAGTTGACTCCCGCCCATCACGCCGCTCTGACGGCCCCGACGCTCCCGCCGCCCCCGGTCGGCCTCCAGCGCCTGTTGCTTGCCACCGCCGAACAAGGGCGACGCTTTGCCGCCCTTCCCCACAGTGTAGCCCTTCCTTGACAGCCAGAAGGCAGCATGGTACCATCCGGAAGCCCACGACATTCTACTAAACATAAGGCAATGGTGCCATCCCCCGACGCGCCCCGTCCTGAGCGCGAGCGCTCATAGACCGACTGCACCCCCAAGTGAGCACATACACGATTGTAGCGAGGAATCGATGGCCCCACTGCTTGAAGTACGCGACCTGAAGACCCAGTTCTTTACCCAGGATGGGGTGGTCAAAGCGGTCGATGGTGTCTCCTTCCATGTGAACCGGGGGGAGACCCTCGGCATCGTCGGCGAGTCCGGCTGCGGCAAGAGCGTTACCTCGCTCTCGATCATGCGCCTCATTCCCTCCCCACCAGGCAAGATCGCCGAGGGCCAGATCCTCTTCGACGGCGAGGATCTGCTCGGCATGTCCGAGGAGGAGATGCGCCATATCCGCGGCAACCGGATCGCGATGATCTTCCAGGACCCGATGACCTCGCTCAATCCGGTGCTCACTGTCGGCCGCCAGATCACCGAGGCGCTCGAGCTGCACATGAAGCTCTCCAAGCGTGAGGCGACCAACCGCGCCGCCGAGCTGCTCGACATGGTTGGCATCCCATCGGCCTCCAAGCGCCTCGACAACTACCCCCACCAGTTCTCCGGTGGCATGCGCCAGCGCGTGATGATCGCGATGGCGCTGAGCTGCAACCCCGAGCTGCTGATCGCCGATGAGCCGACTACGGCCCTCGATGTCACCATCCAGGCCCAGATCCTCGAGTTGATCAACCGCCTGCGCGAGGAGCTGGAGACAGCCGTGATCCTGATCACCCACGACCTCGGCGTCGTGGCGGGCATGACGGACCGGGTCACGGTGATGTACGCCGGCAAAGTGGTGGAGGAGGGGCCGACGAAGGAGATCTTCAGCAACCCCCGGATGCCCTACACCATCGGCCTGCTCCGCTCCATCCCGCGCCTCGATGAGGATCGCGGCCGTAAGCTCACCCCCATCCGCGGCCTGCCGCCGAGCTTGATTGACCTGCCGCAGATCTGCCCCTTCAGCCCCCGCTGCGACTATGTGCAGGAGCGCTGCCTCACCACCGTGCCGCCGCTGCGGTCTGTGGGTCCCGATCATCGCGCCGCCTGCCTCTTCGATATCACGATGGAGACCCCTGTCCCCGAACGGAAGACCGAGGATATCGCCGCCTAGTCGTCGCGGAGCGCCCCGCGATACGATGCCGACGCCCACCAGGCGTCGTAACAGACAAAGACCAGACGTATGACAACTGTAACAAGCAATGGTACCGGTGGCGAGATGCTCCTCGAGGTCAAAGACCTCAAGATGCACTTCCCGGTTACCCGCGGCATCATCTTTCAGCGTCGCGTCGGCACGGTGAAGGCTGTAGACGGCGTCAGCTTCAGCATCAAGAAGGGCGAGACCCTCGGGCTCGTCGGCGAGTCGGGCTGCGGCAAGTCCACCACCGGCCGCGCCATCCTTCAGCTCTACCGCCCCACCTCGGGCGAGGTGAACTTCAACGGCCAGGATCTCACCAAGGCCCGCGGCGACGCCCTGCGCAAGCTGCGCCGCAAGGTCCAGATGATCTTCCAGGACCCCTACGCCTCGCTGAACCCCCGCATGACCGTGGGCGATATCATCGGCGAGCCGATCAAGGTCCATAACCTGCGCCAGGGCAAGGCGGTGCGCGAGCGGGTGGAGGAGCTACTCAGCCTCGTCGGCCTCAACCCCGCCTTCGCCAACCGCTATCCACACGAGTTCTCCGGCGGTCAGCGGCAGCGCATCGGCATCGCTCGCGCCCTCGCCGTGGAGCCGGAGTTCGTCGTCTGCGACGAGCCCGTCTCGGCCCTCGACGTCTCCATCCAGGCCCAGGTTGTGAACCTGCTCGAGGAGCTGCAGGATAAGCTTGGCCTCACCTACCTCTTCATCGCCCACGACCTGAGCGTGGTGAAGCACATCTCCGACCGGGTGGCGGTGATGTACCTCGGGAAGGTGGTGGAGCTTGCGGAAGGGCCGAAGCTCTACTCCAACCCGCTCCACCCCTACAGCCAGGCCCTGCTCTCCGCGGTGCCGATCCCCGATCCGAAGGTGGAGCAGCAGCGCCGGCGCATCATCCTCGAGGGCGATGTGCCCAGCCCGCTGAACCCGCCCTCCGGCTGCCACTTCCACACCCGCTGCCCGATCGCGATCCAGCAGTGCAAGGAGGAGGAGCCGCCTTTCGTGGACTACGGCGGCGGCCATTGGGCGGCCTGCTGGCGCGCCCGCGAGTCCAGCGAGCTGATGCCCGCCGTCGCTAAGAAGCAGGCCGAGGCGATCGCCGCCCGCATCCAGGCCGACGTGGCGAAGGTGAAGGGCGCGGCCGACTAGTTCAGCTTGCCTCAGGCGAGTTGCTGGTAGGGACCACCGACGACAGACGACCGTCCGCAGCCTGCCCGACTGTGGATGGTCGTTGCCCAACCCTCAACCCACTTCCGAACTGTACAATCTGAGACAAGGACCGGGACCAGAACTTGAGCTGCTGGCCCCGGTCCTTCGTCATTTGGTGAATGCCGGCTCGCGGACTAATAGTTCGCCT
>DAOUGF010000425.1:0-4642 GCA_034429295.1 Chloroflexaceae bacterium | reverse complement strand
CCAGGGGCGAGGCCCCTGGCGCGGGGGGTGTCGGGGGGCGTGCGTACGCCCCCTGACTGCAGGATGAGGGCCTGCCCAGGGCCCCGCGTGCTCGCCCGCAGCGAGCACGGCAGATCAGGCGGTGGCGGCCGCGAGCCCGAGTGCCACGGCATCTCCCAAGGGGAGGGCCCGCCCGGCTGCCCAGCTCGCCTCGAACGCCTCGGCCCCGAGACGGGTCCGCGCCGCGGCGGTCAGGGGCTCGCGGCGGGCCAGCTCAGGCGGGCTGAAGCTGAGCCCCGTCGCGGTGAACAGCTGCTCGGCGGCTCCCCAGAGCTGCGCGGCGCGCCCCAGCTCGTCGGGGCCGGCAGCGACGCCCGTGAGCACTCGCAGCGCCAGCAGTTCGCCCAGCAGCTCTAGGATGAGGGCCACATCTATCGTGTTCTCGAGGGTGTGGAAGAGGCGCAGGGCCTCGGCCAGCGCCGGCGCGGCCTCCTCCAGGTTGCCCTGGCGCAGGCGGGCCAAGCCGAGTCCGTGGAGGTTCAGAGCCGTGCTGCGCGGGTCGTCCAGGACGCGAAGGATGGCCAGGCCCTCCTGGAAGTGCTCGGCGGCGCGCTCGTAGTAGCCCCGCAGCACGGCGGCATGGCCGACTCCGTTGAGCGAGAGGGCTACAAGGTCGGGCCGGCCGAGGGCCCGGCGCAGAGCCAGGCTCTCCTCATAGAACCAGCTCGCGGCCACGGCATCGCCCTCGAATTGGGCCAAGTCGCCAAGGGTGTCGAGGGCGTCGGACATGCCGAGGTTGTCGCCGATCGTGCGGCAGAGGGCCACGCAGCGGTGAAGCAGGGCCGTCGCTTGAGCCCGCTTGCCGCAGAGCTTCGCCAGCCACGCGGCCGAGCGCAGCGCGGCCACCACCACCTCCGGCGCTACGGCCAGCCCCTCGCGGTCGGCCAACTCCAGGGCCCGCTCCAGCCAGCGCAGCCCTTCGGCCTGCCGCCCGCGCCCGTGCCAGAAGCGGTCGATGCCACTGGCCGCGGACAGGGCGAGCGCGACGCGCTTCGCCTGCTCGGGGGCGCCTTCCTCCAGCGCCCACTCCAGGGCCGCCCTGATCGTGGCAAGCTCGGCCTCCAGGCGCTCCAGCCAGCCCTGCTGCGCCGGGCCGAACAGCTCGACCGGCGCCGCGTCTGCGAGACGGGCCAGGTAGGCCGCGGGGTCGTCGGGCGCTTGCGGCGCTGCGCCGGGTGATGGGGCTGGGGCTGTTGGGGCGGCGTCGCGTGTGGGCTTCGCCAACGGGGCGCGGGCTGCCCGCAGGAAGGCTTCGCGCTCGGCGGGCGGGATCGCGAGGACGATGGCCAGCCGCTCGGCGAGCGGGCGCGAGGGGCGGCGCCAGCCGTTCTCGAAGGCGCGGATCGTCTGGAGCGCGCAGCCAACCTCCTCGGCGAGCGCCTCCTGGGTCAGGTCGAGCAGCGCTCGCTGACGGCGCATCCAGTCACTCAGTAGGGGCTGATCCATGGGGTGGGTGGTCCTGGGGTGATGTCGCTCAGGCGCCTTGATTGTAGCACGTCCGCTCAACCGGGCTCGCCGGATGTAGCGCTTTTTGTGATCCCTTGTGACTTCTGGCGCGCCGGCCTCCCGCCTACACTGGCGGCACGTGCAGATTACCAGCGAGAAGCTCAGGAGCTATAACAATGACTATCGAGGCCACGAAGGGCGAGACGATCATCGATACGGTGGCGCTGACGATCCTGCAGGGCCGGCTGCGGGGCGAGCTGCTGACGCCCGGCGCCCCCGGCTACGACGAGGCCCGCCGGCTCATTAACGGCCGCTACGACCGCCGGCCCGCCGTGATCGCCCGCTGCCGCAGCACAGAGGATGTGGCCCACGCCGTGCGCTTCGCCCGCGAGCACGGGCTGGAGGTGGCGGTCCGCAGCGGCGGCCACAGCGTTCCCGGCCACAGCAATCTCGACGGCGGCATGATGATCGATCTCTCGCAGCTGAAGCAGATCGATGTGAACCCCACCCGCCGAGTGGCCTACGTTGGCCCCGGCGTCACCAACGGCGAGTTGGTGCTCGCCCTAGCGCCATACGGCCTCGCCACCACCACCGGTACCTGCGCCACCGTGGGCATGGGCGGCTCCACGCTGGGCGGCGGCATCGGCTGGCTGATGGGTCGCTTCGGCATGACGATCGACAACGTGCTGGCCTTCGAGGTTGTCACCGCCGATGGCCAGATCCGCATCGCGAGTGCGGACGATCACCCCGACCTGTTCTGGGCGCTACGGGGCGGCGGCGGCAACTTCGGCATCGTCACGGAGATCACCTACCGACTCCACGAGCTCGGCCCAATCCTCGGCGGCATGGCGATCTTCCCGATGGCCGCGGCGCCGCTGGCCCTGCGGATGTATCGCGAGCTCACAGCCGGCGCGCCCGACGAGCTGATCGCCCACGCCCTGCTGTGCGCCGTGCCCGACTTCGGCCCTGCCATGGTCCTCCAGGCGGTCTACTCGGGTTCGGACTTGGCCGCCGGCGAGCGGTTGCTCGCGCCCATCCGCCGCTTCGGCCCGCCGCCGGTGGACCTGATCGCCCCGCGCCCCTACGCCGAGGCCTACATGATGCTCACCCCGCCGTCCATGGCCGGCCTGCCCTACGCCGACACCGCCTTCGCTCTGCGCCGGCCCTCCAACGCCGCCCTCGACGAGCTAGTGGCCTGCGCCTGTGAGCGCCCCTCGCCGCTGAGCGGCATCAACATCCATCTCATCCACGGCGCGGCTACGCGGGTGGCTCCCGACGCCACCGCCTTCGCCCTGCGCGAGCCCCACTACGCCGTCGTGAACGCGGCCCTCTGGATGGAGGGGAACGGCGAGGCCGAGACGCTGTGGACTTGGCATACACTCGCCCGGATGCGGCCCCACGCCAGCCCCGGCCTCTACGTGAACTTCCTCGGCGACGAGGGCGAGGCCCCGATCCGCGAGGCCTACCGCGCCAACTATCAGCGGCTGGCCGCCATCAAGGCCAAGTACGACCCCGACAACTTCTTCCATCGCAACCAGAACATCAAGCCCGCCGCCCGATAGCGCTTTCAACCCTGTATCGTCCCTCTGGGCGGGGCGAATCGCCGCCCCGCCCATTCTCGGAGCACCGAACCAATGAACCCGCTTCTCAAGCGCCTCGCCTACCCTATCGCCGCCGCCATGGTCATTGTCGCCGTCAGCTGGCTCGGCGGCGCCGTCGCCCGCGCCGACACGCCCAACACCATCTACCTGCCGCTGCTTGCCGGGGGGAGCGGCCCGGCGCAGCCACAGCAGCCACAGCAGCCACAGCAGCCACCGCCCGCCGGCAGCCTCCCGAACGAGCTGGTCGGTACCTGGTTCAGCGGCCAGCTGCTCAACCGCCAGTTCTACGACCGCGACACCGGCATCTGGTCGGACCCGGGCGGGCTGGGCCACATGTACATCTTCGGGGCCGATGGTAGCTACACCCTCGCGAGCTACCTCAAGCTCGGCGAAGGAACCATGTGCGTGAGCACCGTCTGGAAGTATCACACCGGTACGGCGCGCGTCGCCGGCGAGGAGCTGCTGCTGACGCCGAGCTACGCCCGGACGCGCACGCAGATCGCGTGCGGCGGCTACAGCGAGAGCGAGACAGAGGATCCGCTCACCACCACGCGCATCCCCTGGCAGGTCGGCCAGGACGAGCAAGGCCACACCCAGCTGCAGCTCACCGAGCCGCAGGGCGTCACGCTCTACTTCAAGGACGGCCTCGAGCCCAGGATGCTGGGCGGCTGGCAGCGGGGCGACCTGAGCCGGGCCGGCTTCTACGACCCGGCAAGCGGGGAGTGGGGCGAGCCCACAGGCTTGGGCGAGTGGTACTTCTTCGACGCGGACGGCAGCTACAGCCGCGGCGAGGTGCGCCTCGAGTATGGCGCCTGCGAGCAGGCCGTGATGACCTACGAGGAGGGCTCGCTGCGGGGCTACGGCAGCAACATCGTGCTGGAGAGTAGCAGCCGCCTGGAGCACCGGATCAGCCTCTGCGACCCGAGCCAGGTGTGGGACGAGACGATCACCGCCGACAAGTACGAGCGCTGGACCTGGGCGCTGCGGGCGGGCGATAGCGGGCAGATCCTCGACCTGCTGCGGATCGAGGGCGGCTTCCGGCAGATCAGTCTTGCCCGCGACGAGTAGGCCGGCAGCTGGGCGACGCTGCGCCCTCCGCGGCGCGAGTAGCCTGGGACAACACGCCCGGTCTACTCGCCGCGGGGGGCGTGCGACTCGCGCGCGAGTCGGATCAACTCTGCCTCGCGCTCAGGCGAGAGCGGGAGGCGCAGTTCCCGCCCGGCGAGCCACGCCCGCACATCCCGGAGCGTGACGGCAGGATCGGTGAGGGTGAGACCTGCCTCCAACGCCCGCTCGTTGCTCACGTCCATCAGGCTGGCCCGCGGGCCGTGCTCCGGCCTGTAGAGCGGGAGCTCGACAAAGGTCAGGCCCGCGGCCTTGATGATCTCGGCGGGCACCCAGACGGGCCGTTCGGGGCCGAGGAGCCCTATGAACTCGGCCCAGGTGAACCGCGGTCCGGCGAGGTTGAAGCTGCCGGACAGGCCGCGCTCGATCACCCTCACGGTGAAGCGAGCGAGGTCGCGCACATCGATCACCTGCAGATGGTCGGAGCCGTC
>DAOUGF010000424.1:0-13473 GCA_034429295.1 Chloroflexaceae bacterium | reverse complement strand
GAGTCGGCTCGGGGGCGCCAGCATCAGGACGCGGCAAACGGGCACTGCCCCAGACGCCGCGTTCGTCGTTTTTGGCGCTGTTCAGGAATTTGTGAAGGAATAGCATCGCTCAGGCCCTCCTGAGCAGACGATCGATCGCCTCGGCGTCGTGGGTCTGCCTCTGGTACAGATGGCCGTACTTGTCGGCGGTGACGTTGATCGAGCTGTGACCCATACTGCTTATCAAGCGGGATTGGGGAGCTGAAAACCTTTGCTGAGGGACTTCAGCGTGAGGAGGGGAGCATCCGGGCGGCGCTGGAGTACCCCTTCAGTAACGGCGTCACGGAAGGGCACATCCATCGGCTGAAAATGATCAAGCGCACGGCGTACGAGCGGGCGAGCTTCGAACTCCTTTCAGCGCGTTCTCGCTCAGGTGTGACAGGATTGACGCGAGCACGGGAGATGCGGATGAGCCAACCTACTTAACAGACCCCCGGCTCCGGCACTACTCTCGTGCTTGTACCAGCGAGACTGCCCGGCACGAGCCTATCACAGCGCAGCGGTCGCTGCCATTCCCACCGCTGTGGTGTACGCCATCGCCAGAGAGAAGCAGACCTACCGCTCCCTGACACCCTTGTGCACGATCTCACGTTGCCGCCAGAGCACTACCAGACTGAGATTGATGGCAACGGCCACCGCGAAGACTCCCGCCAGCCGGCTCTGGCCAGTTGCAGCGAGGCCAGCGATCGCAAGGCCAAAGAGCAGTAGCTGGATCCCCAGCCAGGCCCAGTCCGGCACCACGATCCTGGCTCGTGGTGCCACAAACGCTCCCCAGACAACCGCTGCCAGCAGCGGAGCCATCACCGCGAGGATAACTTTGAGACTAGCCGGCTCAGCGAGTTGAAACCCACTCCAGCCGAGCGCAGCCAACAAACAGAGCTCCAATAGGAAGCGGACTGCCAGATTTACGGCCTTGAGCATGGCCATAGCATAAGCCCTTGTTTGAGCGATAGATGAGACGGAACCAGGCTGGGGTTTCTGCCTCCAGCAGATCGAGACAGGCGTTTTGGCCGCCCTAGCCCTTGTAGGGGCCACCCACCACCCCCCAGCCCCACTGCGGCATTGGGGCATGAGGATCAACGACGGCTCCCGGTTGGGAGTTGATCACCGCCAGGCGGGTCCCCCACTCCAGGTAGGCCACAAAGGCAGAACGAAACTCAGGGTCATCCGGCAGCCCGGTCGCATCTGCCGCCTCAAGCAGCAGCCGCATCCATTGCTTTCGCTGTGGCTCGGTTAGGTGACGATTGAGGTGCTGAGCGATCATGTGGGGGTGCCCACCGCGCTCGGTACTATAGGTTGTCGGTCCACCCAACACCTCGGCCAGGAACAGGGCTACGTGGTGCGGGTGATCTGCCGGCATGTGGGCAAAGACCGGCTGCAAGAGCGGATCGGCCCGAACCGTGGCATAGAACTGGGCGGTCAGCCGTTCCAGGGCAGGCATACCGCCGAGCCATTCGTATAAGGTCGGAGGAGCACTGGCTGTCATACGAGGGATTCGCCTTCTGCTGTGCGCGCACAGGCGCGAGCCAACCGGCGCTGTGTGCGCTGCCTGGTACAGGTAGTTCTGCGACAACGAGAGATCTCGGCTGAGTCTAGCAGAGATGCCGGGCGGCAGCATCAGCCAAATGGGTGGCGACAGCCTGCCCCAACTTCCAGCAAGTGAGCTTCAGCGCTCGACGCAGTACGGTCGAGGGCGTCGAGTAGCATAATCCTGGCCTGCAGAGGTGCGGCACACGCTCTCAAACCAGGGCATCGTCATCGCTCGCCTCGCCTTTAGCCCCGATGGCGCACGTCTGGCGACGACCGACTGGGATTGGCAAGACAGCGCCAGCGAGGCCTACACGAGAGTGTGGCTACACGACCCCTTGCAGCACACCCGCCTGGCCCACGCTGAGCTCAACGCCCTGGCACTGTTTCCCACGGAAGCCGACCATAGCGTGCTTACCCTTTGGACCACGCAGCACCCCTGCTCCATGTGCGCCGCGGCCATCCTGTTCACTGGGATAGGCGGGGTACGGTTTATTGCAGATGACCTCTCGAACGACACCCCCACTGAGATCAGGGCGAGCCGTGGTCAGGTTTCCTGTGAGCGCCTCGGAGTGTTTTTGATTGACGAAAAACTGACCACTTGATCGGCGAAATCACGGTGTTTCACTGTTTACACTAAATTGCCCTGCAAGCACTGCTTGCCTTGCTTATACAAGGAGCCACCGCGCAGCGCTGTCAAGCATTACGTGGTCCCGTGAGCCGATCAGATGGTCAAGATTTCGCCAATCGAAAACACGTACGGCTTTTCACGCCTATTGAGCCGAACCTCACTCTCCGCCTGCGGCGGGATATTTCCTGGGCATCGATGACGAGCTATGCCCGCTTCCTATCAACCAGGCAGGAGCTTCGATGATAATTCGCATAGACGGCTGCTTGGGTAGGCTCCAGTGTCGCAGGCAAAGCTGTCGCCAGGATGAACAGAGTTTGACGGTGCAGTAACGAGACCAGGTGCTATACTGAGGGTCCGCAGCCGTACGTACCTGGGAGGCGTGCCATGGTGACCATCCTGGTCGTGGATGACGACCCGTATATCGCCAGCGTGGTCGGCCGTGGCCTGCGCTTCGAGGGCTTCAGCGTGCAGACCGCGACCGACGGCCAGGCCGCCCTGCGCATCGCCCGCGACGACCCGCCGGACCTGGTGATCCTCGACGTGATGCTGCCGGGCGTCGACGGCCTGAACGTCTGCCAGCGGCTGCGCCGGGTGAGCAACGTGCCCATCCTCATGCTCACCGCCCGCGACTCCGTCAGCGACCGCATCGCCGGCCTCAACAGTGGCGCCGACGACTATCTGGTCAAGCCCTTCGACTTCGACGAACTGCTCGCCCGGGTGCGCGCGCTGCTGCGTCGGGCCCAGCCAGCCCACGAGGAGGTACTGAGCTTCGCGGATCTGAGCCTGCACCTCGGCACTCGCGAGGTCTTTCGTGGCCAGCGACGGGTTGACCTGACGACCCGCGAGTTTGAGGTGCTGCTGCTGCTGCTGCGCCAGCCGCGCCATGTCTTGTCGCGCGAGTACATCCTGGAGCACGTCTGGGGGAGCAACGCGGTGGATAGCAACGCGGTGGAGGTCTATATCGGCAGGCTGCGCGATAAGCTGGAGGCGGCGGATGACGGCCGCCTGATCCAGACCATCCGCGGCGCGGGCTACAGTCTGCGGGAGGACGACTGATGGACCGGCCAAGGTCGCTCCGCCTCCAGCTCACCTTCCTTGTCGCGGCGCTCACCGCTGCGGCGATCTGCCTCTTCGCCTCGGTGTTCTATCTGGTGCTGCGAGCGAACCTGCTCGCAGAGACGGACGACCGCCTGCAAGATCGCGCCAACCTGATCCTGGACGCGCTCAGCGCGAGCGATGGGCCGGGCGCGACCACCCGGCTCCCGGAGTTGCCGCCGCTTGTGGAGTTCGACGCCCCCGGGATCTACGTGGAACTGCGCGATAGCGCGGGCGCGCTGCTAGCGGCCTCGCCCAATCTCGGCGACGCACGCCTCCCCGACCCGATGGTGCTCCGTGATGCGGCCTCTCCGCAAGAGCCCGCTCACGCCACCGTGCGCGCTGGCGACGACGAGGACCTCCGGCTGCTGGCGATGCAGGTCTCAGACGCCATTGCGCCCGGCGGGGTGCTGATCGTCGCGGAGTCGCTGGAGCCGATCGAGGGCACGCTCACGCAGGCCCGCGAACTGCTGCTTGCCTGTGGCCTGGGCGCGGTGTTCCTGGTGGTGGCCGGCGCGGCGCTGCTCACCGGCGTAGCCCTCAAGCCCATGGCGCGCCTCACATGGGCGGCCGCGCAGATCGCGGCCACCGCCCACTATCACGAGCGGGTGCCCACCCCTGCTCGGCAGGACGAGGTCGGCCAGCTCGCCGCCACGGTGAACGACCTGATCGCCACCGTCGATCAGACCCTGGAGGCGCAGCGGCAACTGCTCGCCGACACCTCCCACGAACTGCGCTCGCCGCTCACGGCCGTGCTGGCGAACCTGGACCTGCTGCGCCGCGACCTGGCCCTGCCCGAGCGCGAGCTATGTGTGCGCGAGGCCAGCAGCGAGGCCCAGCGGATGCGCCGCCTGGTCAACGACCTGCTACTGCTCGCCCAAGCCGACGCCACCCAGGTGATCGCGCGAGCGCCCGTGGCGCTCGACCGGCTGATCGCCGAGACGACCGCCACCATGGCGCGACAGTCGGTGGATCACCGCTTCGAGATGGAGCTCGCATTGGGGCTGGTTGTGGAGGGCGACCACGAGCGGCTGACCCAGGCACTGCGGAACCTGCTGGAGAACGCGGTGCGCTACACGCCGCCGGATACCATGGTGCGGGTCTCCCTTGTCTCACAGCCCGACGGGCAGGCCCACATCACCATCGCGGACACAGGGCCAGGGATCGACGCAGCCCACCTGCCGCGGCTCTGGGACCGCTTCTACCGCGTCGACCGCTCCCGTGCCGCTGGCGGGAGCGGGCTGGGCCTGGCGATCGTGCGCTATATTGCCGAGGCCCATGGCGGCAGCGTCGCGGTTGAGAGCGCGCCCGGCCAGGGCACCGCCTTTCATATCCGGCTGCCGCTCGCCCAGGCGCTATCGCCGGCGCCGGGCGTCCAGGTACCGGCGCTCTCACAATAAGGATCAGAGGATTAGGGTTTACCGGCCTCGATGATCTGATCGATCTCAGCGCCAGTTAGAACCTTACGAGTTTGCAGCGCTCTAGCAACCATCTCAATCGCCTGCCACTACTGCTCTACTGCGTCGTCGGCCTGGAGACGCAGCCGGGCGGCGTAAGCATCATCCTGTGATGGATTGTCACTCACACGCTTGAGAGCGGCGATGCTCTTGAGGTCGTGGTGAGAGCGTTGATACGTGTGGCTTCCTGTCACCACACGAAAAACGGTTATCACACCCGCTGGCAATGGCAGCACAGGGCACCAGCACGTCGTGTCCTTTGACTCAGGCCCCCTTGAGCGGGTAAGCTCCGCGCTCGGATCTCTTCGAGGAGCCGCGCAGCGCGCCGTAGGGCCTGCATTGTCCGGCGGAGCAACAACCTAGAGACGTTCGGCTGGCTATGAGCAGCGTTCAGCCTGGCAAGTTCCCAGCGGGCAAGGTCGTGAAGCGGGTCAGCCTCAAGCGCGTTCTGGAGGTAGTTGCGACACTCGTCAGCGCTGTCAGCGGCCGATGACAGCGCACACCAAACGGGCGCAGCGGGCTCGCCGGCGGCCAAGGCTGTTAGGAGCGTGGCTCGGCCCTCCGCCGTATTCCCAGAGCTAAGCTGCGCGATGCCCTCGCTGGTATGTGCCCATTGCTGCCTCCATTGGCTTACCTGGTTATGCAGGGAGGGTGCATGGGCTGGCGAGGCGCCCCCGAGCCCAGCTCACGGCACAGCGCCCGCGCTTCCACGCCTCACCCGAGTGGGGCCATGATCTGGTGGAGCAGTTTCCGCTGGCCACGGCCCAGAGCGAAGAGGAGCGGCGACGAAGTCGTGCCAACATCTATTCAGAGCAACACTTACGCGGGTGCTATCAAGAAAAACCATGCGAATCCAGAGTTACCAAATAGTATGTACAAGGCGCTGCAGTATAGCAGACTACTTTGTTAGCCTCCTGTTAAGGTGGCTTCATCTTAGTGTCAGCTCCCCATACTAGAGTGATACTCTCCTTGCACTTTTAACCACTGGTACGTTATCGGTTGACGAGCACGGCGCGAGGCTTCTCCATACCGAATCTATCGGGTCACCTAACTGAGCAGGTGCACCCTGGAGTGCCCGCGCCGACGGCGGTGATACCTGCGCGTATAACGACGCGCGGGAGGCCCCTCCGCCTTCA
Organism: Chloroflexaceae bacterium; assembly: GCA_034429295.1. Taxonomy (GTDB): domain Bacteria; phylum Chloroflexota; class Chloroflexia; order Chloroflexales; family Chloroflexaceae; genus OHK40. The sequence continues at coordinate 7,588 of DAOUGF010000424.1, read as the reverse complement.
ACCTGAGGGATGCCACAATGCAGCCTATGCAATGCGTATCACCTGCGGCTACCAGAGAAGCGCAGCAGCGGCTGGTCCAGATGGCGCTCCGCCCAAGCATAGTCAGACCATATTTCGAAGCGCTGCTTCATCCCGATGCTCCTGACAGCCTGCCTGGTCCCACGATCGAGTGCCGGATCCTGGACGTCAAGTACGAGCCTGGCGAGTATTGCACGGTGCTCTACCAACTGGGCCAGCAGATGGTGATCGGGTCAATCACTTGGGGTAAGGCCGACGACGAGGTGCCAGAGAGCCAGCACATCATCGAGCCGCTCGGTATGCATGTCTACCTGTTCGAGCACGACCCTGCGCTGCCAGGATTGGAGGTGGCCCGCGATGCGAGCGCGCTCGCCAGCGCGCTGAACAAAGCGCTGCCGGCGTGCCAGAGCGGAGCGGAGCGGGTAGTGCGCTGCCGTGCTACGATCCTGCGCTATCGGCCAGGTCGCCGCTGCACGCTGCAAATCGACTCGTGGATGCGCGACACCAAGTCCGGTGCGCTTCAGAAGCGGACATTGTTCGGCAAGCTCTATCACAAGCTGGCCAAAGCTGAGCCGGCCTATCAGGAGATGAAGTTACTCGCGGACTCCACGCCGACCCGCGATGGGCGCGTCATTTTAGCGCAGCCGGCGGCACTCTTGCCGGGTCTGCTGGTGGTCTTGCAGGAGCCAGTCAGTGGAACCCCGCTTGACCTGTTGATCGGTGGGATGGAAGGCGCGGTGACGGCCGGCGACCCACGCGGCCTGGATGGGATTATACGCGCCGCGCCCGCGCTAGCGGCTATCCACACTGCTGGGCTGGTGGCCGGGCGCGAGCGGCCTATCACAGCCGAGCTGAAACGCTTCGAGAAACGAGCAGCGCGAATCGCTGAAGTCGACCCGGATCTTGGCACGCGCTTGGGCGAACTGGCCAAGGCACTACGGGCTACAAGCGAGAATCTATCCACCTGGGGTGCAGAGGTGAGCCTGATCCACGGCGACTGCAAACCCAGCCAGTTCCTTATTGGCTCAGAGGGTGTGGCGATACTGGACTTCGATCATTGTGGGATGTCCGATCCGGCAAACGACGTCGGCACATTCCTGGCCACGCTCCGACAATGCGGCGTTCGGCAGTCGCTCAAAGCCCACGGATCGGCATTCGCGGTCAAACGCTCCCGTTGGTTGCGGCAACTGGAGCAGCGCTTTCTCGATGCCTATTACACCGCGAGCAACCGCGAGACGGAGTTCCGGCTGCGAGCGATCTGGTACGAGGCGGCCGCACTGATGCGTAAGGCACTACGCGCCTTCGGGCGGAGCCCCTGGTCACCCTTGCCGTCCGCCCTGATGGATGAAGCGTGGAGTTGCCTTGAGGAGCTACCAGGCTTCCTGCTCAACCGGACAGATTGATATAGCACCAAAGCAATGGCGCACGGTCGAGCATGTCATCGCCGTGCGGGAGGGGGAGAGTGCATGTCTGCCATCAGTAGGCTCCTAGAGGCACAGCTTGATCCCCTCCGGAGCGTGGTGCTACAGCGTGAACTGCCGGGCATAAAGGCCGCGTTCGATAGCGAGGCCATGCGCAACTATTTGCAGGAGGCGCTCTTCGGCGCGGCTCAGACCAACTATACGATAGAGCGCTGCGACCCAGGCCAGTCAGTGTACACCGGCGATTGCTGTATCGTACGCTATGCGCTTGAGGTCAACGACAGCGCGAATGGACAGCTGCTACAGCCGCTGGTGATTGGCCGTGTTTTTCCAGACCAAGCCACCGCTGCACAGTATCAACGCGACAAGCTGGCGCCGCTTGTTGATCGCATGCGCGGGCGAGCAGAGATCGCGCCCTTTCACGCGCCAGTGGCGCTGATCGCGGCGCTAAACATGGTCGTGTACGTCTTCCCCATCGATGGCGATCTGCCAGTGCTGGTGGATGTGACCAACCCTTGGCTGATGCGGGAAATTCTGGGCGACATCCTGCCCAATGTGCAGGGTGACCCTTTGACCATTCAGGATTGCCAGGTGGAGCTTGGGCATTATGGCCGCCAGCATCGCTGTGTGTTGCGCTACCGCATCGCTGGCACGACTCCTGTCACGGTGGCACCACAGCACCTGCTGATCTATGGCAAAGTCGCTGCCGACGGCCGCGGCGCGTTGGCAGGCCCGGTGATCGCCGCGCTACACGAGCGCGTGCTGGATGGAAATAGCGGCTACCAGTTCACCATCCCCCGGTCATTCGGCTTCAGGCCAGATCTGCAGCTCGCGCTGTTCGAGGCCATTCCGGGAGTACCCCAGGTGGCCCAACTGCTCAAAGCACGCCTGAAGGGGCAGGCGACCGTGCAGCCTGGTGGCCTATCGCTCGAAGAAGCGCTGGCCGCCTGCGCACAGATCGCGGCGGCCTTGCATACCTCAGGCATCACGCTGGGCCGACGCCGCACATTTGCGGATGATGCGGCTGGCCTGCGCCAGGGGTTCGCTACCGTCCAACATATCTCACCCGAACTCGGTGCGCAGTTCAATGCCTGGTTGATGCGGGCCGAAGTATACGCCGCCGCCTCCACACCACTCCAACTCTGTTTCTGCCACGGCGACTTCAGTTACACCCAGCTGATCTTCGAGGGCAACCAGAGCGGACTCGTAGACTTCGATACCGTCTGCCAAGCTGAGCCGGGGCTCGACTTAGGTCAGTTTCTCGCGTATCTGCGGATGGCGGGCCGAAAAGGATTAATGGCGGGCTCCCCCGCCGATGTGACCGAGCAGCTCTGTGCGCAATTCCTGCAGGCCTATGTGGCCGCGGCGGGCCCCAAGCTGGAAGACGAAGAGCAACTGCGCCTGCGCGTGCCGGCGTACGAACTGATTAGCCTGCTGCGTTTGGCGCTGCATAGCTGGCAAAAGCTCAAGAGCAGCAGGCTCGAATATGTGCTATCGATCATTGAGGAGCGTGTCTCATGTCTACCGCACCCGAGCTGCTAGCCCAGAGCCAAGGAGCGAACACGTCGGATAAGCTACAGCATTTTGCGACCCTGCCAGATTGGCTGACCGCGATCGCGGATCAGGATCGCGTGCGCGATGCGCTGGCGCGGAGCGTTCCCGAATTCGCAACTGGCGCACTAACGCTACAGAGCTGCGATGTCAAACGAGTGCGCATCAAAAAGGATCGCTGGACCGCGATGTACCAGCTCACCGTCGCTGGCCTGCCGCAGGAGGTGAAGCTGCGTGGCACGTTATTTCCGCCAGGCCAGCCTGAGCCAGAGCGTGTCTCGTCCAGTGGTGGGGTAGGGAGCGAGGGATGGCACTTGTATCTGCCCGAGCTGCGGCTCGCCCTTGAGGCTCAGCCGCCGGATGAAGCGCTGCCCTCACTGCCGCGCCTGACGGATCCGGCAGCAGCACGCGATCTGCTTGAAGAGAGCATTCGCGCCGCTTCGCCAGCTTACCGCGATATTCAGCTCCAGGCCTGCAGGCCGAAAGTCATGCGGTACAAGCCGGGCAGCCGGTGCACGATTCTGTACCATCTCGAGTACGCGGCAGACCAGGCCGTGGGCCACGAATGGCCGGACATCGTCGTTGCCAAGACCTACCAGGGCGACAAAGGCCAGATCGCCTATGACGGTATGCGCGCACTCTGGGAGTCAGATCTTGCCAAAAGCAGCAGCGTGACCATTGCCGAGCCACTGGCCTTCGTGCCGGAAATGAACGTGCTTGTGCAAGGCCCAATCCGCGAGGAGCAGACGCTCAAGGAGCTGATTCGTTCAGCGCTGCGCGCCGGCACCTCCACAGCACTGGACGAGTTGAACCGCTATATGCGAATGACCGCCGTGGGCCTGGCCGAGATGCATCACTGCGATATCGCCATCGGCGAGCAACGCACTTGGGAGGACGAGTTGGCAGAAGTCCGCGAGGTGGACGAGCGGCTGACTGCGGTCATCCCAGAGCTGCAGGGGGCGGCGGAGTCGTTGCTGGCACACCTTGAACCCATCGCTGCTAGCAACCCCGCAGACCCGTCCGTGCCCACGCATGGAACTTTCCGCCCCGCGCAAGTGCTCATCCACAAGGGTAAGATCGGTTTCATCGACTTCGACGGATTCTGTCAGGCCGAGCCAGCTTTGGATCTGGCACTGTTCCTGGGCAAGATTCGGGATATCGGCCTGAGCGCCTCGAACGATGAGGATGATGACACACCCATGGATCGCGAGACACTGCTAGCGCGTCTCGCTGAGACAGAAGCGATCTGTGAGGTCTTTCTGGCTGAATACGAACGACACGCGTCAGTCTCGCGGATGCGCATCGCGCTATGGGAAGCGCTAGACCTATTTACCCTGGTCCAGCATTGCTGGACGAAGGTCAAACCCATGCGGTTGAATACCAATATGCTGCTCCTGGAGCGGCATCTAGAGGCTATCAGGCACTTTCGGGCCTGAGCGTAGCACCGCATCGTTTCATCACGCAGGTCACCAAGCTGAAGCGTGTGCGCCTGAAGTGGGCGTTCGTGTCGATGGGGGCCGCTGGCAGATCGCCGTGCAGCTGCGTCGCGCCGGCTTTGAAGATGTGGAGCACACGTTTGACCTCGAGCCGCTGGCGTCTATCGCGCAGGCCTGCCCGCCCACTTGACCGACAAGGGGAAGCGACCTCGGGCAAATAGTCGCATGTCAACTAGTCGGCTTGCCGAAATGCGATCTTAGCGTCGAGCGCTGCGTCGGTGCGGCGCCCTCCCAGTCGAGCCACGTACGACGAGTTGCACCGGGAGGTCGGTACGCTCAGCGACCTCCTCGCCCCCCAGGCACCCGATGAGCGCCTGACCAGCCAGCAGCCCCTTCTCGCGGTGCGCCTGCCTGACCGTTGTCAGCGGCGGCACTGCTTCCGCCGCCGCAGGGATATCGTCAAAGCCAACGATCGAGAGATCGCCGGGCACGGCGAGGCCGGCCTGCTGCGCCGCCTCGAGCGCGCCTAGCGCCAGGCGATCGGTGATGCACAACACCGCGGTGGGGCGCGCCGGTTCCGCCAGCAGGCTTCGCATCGCCGCAGCGCCCTCGACCTCGCTGTTCTCCGGGCACTCGACGATTGCAACCTCCGCCCACGCTACACCTTCAGCCTCGAGCGCCTCGCGATACCCCTGAAATCGCCGCGTGACGAAGAAGCTCACCGCGGCTCGCTCGTGCGCCGATAGAGGCTCGGCGACCTTCGCCACCGAGCGCTCATCACTGAGGCGGACTGTGATAAGCGCGAACTGCCGGTGCCCAAGGCCGAGCAGGTGAGCAGCGGCCTGCCGCGCCCCGTCCACATCATCTACGGTGATCAACGGGACGCCGGCACGGGGCGGCTGGTCGATCAGCACGGTCGGCAGGCGCCGGCGCAGCGCCGCCGTCAGCACAGGGTCGTTCTCCAGCATCGAGTAGACGATGAAGCCGTCGACCATTGCCTGCTGCACGGTGGTCAGGTCGTCGGCCCGGCCTGGCACCAACAGCAGCCCGAGGCCCGCCGGATCGAGCGCACTCGCGATGCCATCGAGAACCAGCACGGCGGCGGGGTCGCTGAAGGCATACGAGAGTCGCTCGGCGAAGAGCACACCGACCGCGCCGGCGCGCTGCCGGCGCAGGCTACGGGCGACCGGGTCGGGCCCGGGGTAGCCGAGCTCGGCCGCCGTCGCGAGGATGCGCTCGCGCAGCGTGGCGGAGAGCTGATCGGGACGGTTGTAGGCGTTCGAGACGGTCGAGACGGCCACGCCCAGCGCCGCGGCGACGTCGCTGATGGTGACACGCTCGCGCGATGAGCCGCGGTTCTCCATCGCTATGCGCTTCTCCCTTGATCGACCTTGCCCGAGTATAGCCCCTATGCTATACTTCTGAAACGTTTTTCTGTAACGTTTCAGAAGTATAGCACAGCTTCCTCAGCCTGGAGTGAACGTGAAACGGTATCCAAACCTCGGCGTCGTCCTGCTGGCGTTCGTCGCCTTTATCGCACTCGGCTTGCCCGATGGCCTGCTCGGCGTCGGCTGGCCATCGATTCGAGCCGGCTTTGATCTTCCCCTCGATGCGATCGGCCTATTCCTGATCGCCCTCGTCGCCGGCTATATGACATCATCGTTCTTCACTGGGGTGTTGCTTTCGCGGCTGGGCGTGGGCCGGCTCCTGGCGGCCAGCTGTTTGCTCACCGGGGCGGCGCTGATCGGCTACACGCTTGTGCCGCAGTGGTGGATGATGGTCTTGCTGGGCGTCTTCGCCGGGTTGGGCGCAGGCGCGATCGACGCAGGTCTCAACACCTATGTGGCGGCCCATTTTGGAGAAGGGCTGATGCAGTGGCTCCACGCCAGCTGGGGTATCGGCGTGACCATCGGCCCGCTCCTGATGACGCTCGGGCTGACGACCCTGAACAGCTGGCGCTTCGGATACCAGGTTGTCGGTGTGTTCCAAATCGTGCTGGCAGCCAGCTTTGTGCTGACGTTAGCCATGTGGACCCAGCACCAAAACAGGGCGCTGTCGGACGGCGAGCCAGAGCAACGACTGACCGATTACAAGACACCGATGGCAGAGACGCTGCGACAGCCTCAGGTGTGGCTGAGCGTTCTGTTGTTCTTCCTGTATGTTGGTGCCGAAACCTCGCTCGGCACCTGGACCTACACATTGCTAACCGAGTCGCGCGGCGTGGATCAGACGCTGGCGGGCTTCTTTGCCGGCAGCTACTGGTTTACCTTTACCATCGGGCGGATCGTGGCAGGGACGATCGCCGCACGGATGGGTGTCAACAGGCTGGTGCTGGCAGGGCTGGTCGGGGCGCTACTGGGCACCGCGCTGTTGCTCTGGAATCCCTCTGAGATCGCTAATGTAGTGGCGGTGGCGGTGATCGGCCTGTCGATCGCACCGATCTTCCCGGCGCTGATGTCGGGCACCAGGACGCGGGTGGGCGATCATCACGCTGCCAATACGATTGGGATGCAGATGACCGCAACCGGTTTCGGCACGGCGGTTATCCCGAGCCTGATGGGTGTGCTGGCGCAGCGAATCTCGCTGGAAGTCATCCCGGTGTTCCTGCTGGCGGTGTATGGCAGCCTGCTCGGCTTCTATCTCCTCGCCACGCGAAGGCCACGTAGGGCGCAGGCATCGCCTGCAGTGGCGCGTGCCGAGCAGGCGAGGCTTCCCAAATAGCCACCTTGAAGCAGGGCTCTTTCCCATACGGCGCTCACAATGACCTCGATCGTCGTGAGATCCCCTCGCGTGATCACGGGGTAGGCCGTCGTCGAGATGAAGCGCAACTCACCATCGACAGTGATTTGGGGCGAAAGCGAAGGGCTAGAGTCCGTATAGTTGCCATAAACCTGAAAGAAATAGCAAACGCCCCCGTATTTGTCGGGGGCGTCGAAATGTTCAGATCCGCTTACGAGTGGAGTTCGGCGCCAAGGGCCAGCCGAACAAAGCGAGCGGCTGAGTGGCGCTCTGCTCTTGGAAGTCCATACCTTCGCCGCCGTGCGCCGGATCGGCGAGCCGCCACCCGGCTGGACCGCCAGCGCGAGTGGCCTGTTTGCCCCGACGCCCCACCTCTGCCTGAGCGAACATTTCTGGCACGCTGATGAGAACGCTGCGACCAGC
>DAOUGF010000423.1:0-9218 GCA_034429295.1 Chloroflexaceae bacterium | reverse complement strand
GGGGCAAGGCCCCTGGCGCGGGGGGTGTCGGGGGGCGTGCGTACGCCCCCTGACAAATCAAGCGGGGTTGCGGGGCGCCGGACGCAGTGGCGCGAAGCGCTTGCACCCGCTCGCACTTCTGCGCACCGCGCAGGTGGTACAGGCGCGGGGCAGCGCCCCGCAGGCAGCGCGCCGCAGGCCACCGCTCAGCCCGCCTCCTTGCAGAAACGGTCGAACCAGGCGAGGGTGCGGCGTAGATGGTCGGCGCGGTGGTTCGGCTCGCCCGACCTGGTGAGCTCGTGCCCTTCCCGCGGATAGCGCACCAGTTCCACCACCTTCTTCTGGCGGCGCAGGAAGGCGAAGAGCTGCTCGGCCTCGCTGATCGGCACGCGGTAGTCGAGCTCGCTATGGAGCAGCAGCAGCGGCGTGTTGATCTTATGGGCGTGGGCAAGGGGCGAGTGATCCCAGAGCTCCTCGGCCAGCTCCCAAGGGAAGCCGTTAAACTCGTGCTCGATCAGCTCGTGCGCATCCGAGGTGCTATGGTGGGAGATCAGGTTGTAGACGCCGCGGGCTGCCACGCCGCAGGCGAAGCGGTCGGAGTGGCCCAAGAGCCAGGCCGTCATGTAGCCGCCGTAGGAGCCGCCGGTCACGGCGATGCGCGCCGGATCCACCTTGCCGTCGAGCAGCAGCCGGTCGATCCCGGCCAGGATATCGGGCGAGTCCGCGTAGCCCCAATTCGCCCGAATGGCGTCGCGCCACTGTTCGCCGTAGCCGTCGCTGCCCCTGGGGTTGCAGAAGAAGACGATATAGCCAGCCGCCGCCGCGGCCTGCCACTCGTGCCACATGGACCTGAAACCCGGGCCCCACATCACATGGGGCCCGCCGTGGATGAAGACCGCCAGGGGATACTGGCGCCCCGGCTCCATCGGCGGGTAGAGCACCCAACCCTGCACTTCCCGGCCATCGGGGGCGTTGTAGTGCAGTTCCTCGATCGGTATGATCTGTCGCTGCTCCAGCAGGCGCCGGTTGATCGCCGTGAGCTGCCGCTCCTGACCGGCCGCCGTGTGCACAAACAGGTCGCAGGGGTTGGCGGCGTCGCCAGCGATAAAAGCGATCGTGCCGTCGCGGCCCACATCGAACTCGGCCACGATCCGCCGGCCGCCAACCAGGGTCTCGCCCTGGCGATAGGTGGGGGTGCCGGGCAGGCCGATCCCGTAGATATGCGTGTCGCCGTGCCAGCCGGCGCTGAAGAGCACACCCTGGCTGTCGGGCTGCCAGCGAAAATGCTCGACGTTCAGATCGCTATGGCCCGTGAGGTCGGTGATCTCGCCGCCGTCGGCTGGAATGATCGCGATCTGGCTTCCGTCGGCCAGCAGTTTCTCCTCGTTGAGGCGGCGGAAGGCGATCAGCTTGCCGTCGGGTGAGGGTTGAGGATCGAAATAGGAGTGGCCGGCCGACGTGAGGGTGGTCGGCTTGCCGCCGCTCGCGGGTATCCGCAGTACATCGTAGTAAGCGAAGAGCGAGTCTGCCTCGGGATCGCGCGTGGCGGTAGTGAGCAGCGAGGCGCCGTCGGGCATCCAGGCCGGCGGGCCGTAGTGCAGGTCGCCGTCGGTGATGCGGCGGGGCGGCGGCGCAGGCTCGTCCGGCTCTGGCAGATCGATCAGGTAGATGTGGCGGCGCCGCTCATCGAAGAAGCTAGTGCCGCTGCGATAGGGCAGCCGGGTGATCACCCGCGGGTCGATGCGGCGCTCCTCGTCGTGCTCCCGCTGCTCTTTGGCCCGCTTCGCCTCCCATGCGTCCGCGGGCGGCTCCGGCGGCCCGGCCTCCTCCTGCCGGCGCTCCGCCTCGCTCACGAGCGAGAGAAAGGCGAGAGTGCGGCCATCAGGGCTCCAAGCCGGGTCGCTCGCGCCGTTCGGCAGCGAGGTGAGCTGCCGGGCCTCGCCGCCGTCCGCCGGGATCAAGTAGATCTGGCCTCGCTCGTCGTCGCGGGTGGAGACAAAGGCGAGCTGCTTGCCGTCGGGGCTCCAGCGGGGCTGCCAATCCTGCTTACAGCCCTGGGTGAAGCGCCGGGGCGGGCCGCCGGCCGCAGGCACAAGGTAGATCGCGCGGCGATACTTGTTCGCTGGCCTGTCCACCGTCACGTGGACATAGGCGATACGGCTGCCGTCGGGGCTGACGCGCACATCTTCGAGCCAGCCCAGCTCGTACAGATCCTCCACGCTGATCGGTGTACGTGATGTCGTCACGGCAAGCTACCTCTAGTCTCAGCCAATACAAGCTGCGATGGGGCCAGGGCAGGGCGCTATTGTAGCACAGCCATACCCCCGCCGGATGGCCCGCTTCAGCCGGATGATTCAACCTTTGTGTCATAAGACAAACTATGTCAAACAGAGGCCCTCCAATACTTTTGCTAGTTTAATGCCGATGATATGCTTGACAAGATGATTCCTATCGATTATACTCTAAACTGATCGCGCAAGCCTGTGACCGCGAAAACACCATGTGGATCGCGCGCGACCGATAGATCGCGTCGTTAGTGGCGCGTTCTTTGTGCCGTCCTGAAGATCCTGTCTCGTTCGATCTGGGCGAGCGCGCTTTGTTGTGCTGTGGAAATGGAAGCTTAGGAGCAAATGCATGACGACCAACGGAACGATCCCGGAGCGTACACCCTTGTCGGTATTGCTCTTCTACACGGCGATGACCAATAACAAGTCGATCAGCGAGTTCGCCGAGCAACTAAATATTGGGGCGATTTCGCTGCGACAGTTCATCGAGGGCAATACCCAGCGGCCGCGCCAGAAGACGTTGGAGTTGATCGGCGACGCCCTGAACATGCCGGTGGAAGAGGTGCGCCGCCGCATGAGCATCTTGCCGGAGGCCTCGCCGAGCTTCGGCGAGTGGCTGCAGGCGCAGATGGCCGGGGGGCGCTTCTCGCGGGCCAAGCTCACCCGCGAGACGCGGATCAGCGATGGCGCGCTGCGCAACTATCTCAGCGGGCGCACCCTGCCCGACGCCGACCAGGCCCAGCGCCTGGCCAAGGTGCTGGATGTCTCGCCCCTCGAGGTGGCTCGCGTCATCGTCGCTACGACCATCGCCCAGAACGGCGGCAGAATCGCCGAGCCCGCTGCCGATAGCGGCGAGGCCGAGGCGGCTGGCGGCGCCGCACAGGGCGCACCTGCCGAGGCGGGGGAGGCCCTCGCGTCGAACGGGAGCGCCGGAACCGTAACCGGCTCCACCCCCGACGAGCAGGCGCTGCTCGGCCTGTGGCGCCAGCTGCACCCGCAGGCCCGCCGCGCCACCTTCAACTATATCGCGATGCTGCTCGCCGAGCGCTAAGCCGAGGTAGGGATGCGGGGAGCGCTTGGAGGCGCTCCCCGCATTTTTCTGTGCCGATCGACCCCCGGCAGATTTGACAAAACGGGGGCAGCATAGTATCATGCGCTCCGTCAGTGGACACCACTTGCCGAAGTGGCGGAACGGCAGACGCGCTACGTTCAGGGCGTAGTGAGGGCAACCTCGTGTGGGTTCAAATCCCACCTTCGGCACCACACAGTGGGGGATAGTTTAAAGGTAGAACGCCTGATTCTGGCTCAGGTAGTTGGGGTTCGAGTCCCTGTCCCCCAGCCATAAAAAAGCCGTCGCGTACAATGGCGTACGTGACGGCTTTTTGCTTCCCTGTGACAGCTCTCGGCTGGCCTCCGGCGGCTATGCGCTCAGCGCCTCCTGCGGGCTGCGGACGGTTCGGAGCCCCTCGAGCGCTATCTCCTGGTGGACCAGCGTGATCGCCGTGGACGCCGACACGCCGCTGAGCGTCACCTGGCAGCCGAGCAGTCGCAGCGCCTGAGCGGTATCGAGCAGCGCCTTCGCGACCATCGAGTCGACATCCTGAACGCCCGTGACGTCCAAGATCACCTGGTGCGCTCGCCGCCGATAGACCTCGTCGAGCAGCTTCTCGGTGAGCAGCCGCGCCCGGCGGCTATCCAAGTGCCCGACGATCGGGGCGAGCAGCACATGCTCAGCCAGCGCCACCGCCGGGGTCTCCAGGGTTGCGACGAGCTCCAGCAGGCGGCGCTGCTCCTCGTTCTTGGCGCGGAGCGCTGCCAGCAGCGCTTGATCCGTGGCATCGTGGAGCACCAGAATCCGTGCGGCGCTGCGGTCGCCTAGGGCCGCAACCTCGGTCCCTTCGATCACCTGCTCCTGCGAATCGGCGCGCGTGAAGCGGTAGCGGTCGCCTGTCGGCTCCTGTACATGCTGCTCCACCTTAAGTCCGGCCTGCTCAAGCGCTGTCGCAATCGGCTGGGATATGAGCGACTCGGAGGCGCCCAGCAAGGCATAGGCCGCTCGATTCGCGTAGCGCACCTGCCGCTGGCTGTCGAGGAAAATGATCCCGTCCGGCAAGCTCTCGATCGCGGTCTGCATGACACCGATCGATGGCCGGAATAGCTGGTAGCGCAGCGTCACCCAGGCAAACGCAAGATAGATCGGCAGCGGCCCGAGGCTGAACACCAGCGATAGCGCACGGCTCTGCGGCAGGACTGCCATGATAAAAGAGAACAGCAGCCCGCCAAACAACACCGCAGCCGGGGTGCGCCGATCAGGGTGGCGGATCGCGATGGTGGCGAGCATCACCACGGGGACGAGCTGCCCAACGACCAGCCCGATGAGCAGCGGATTAAAGCCGCCCCGGGAATCTAGACTAAAGGTGCCGTCGGGTTGACGGGTGATGCCCTCGAACCAGAAATGCTGGCCCGCAACGACATCGAGCATGGTCACCGCCAGAGCCACGAGGTAGGGCAGGCCGATCAGCCAGCGGACGGCCGGCTGCGCGTAGCGCTCCGGCAGAAACAGCGCCATGACCAGCCACACCAGCAAGAGCTGATTCACAGCGATGAGCGGCCCCAACGTCAGTCGCGAGACGTAGGCCAGGCCTTCGTGAAGTGTGGTGGAGGCGACAAGACCAAAGGCCGTCTGGAGCAGCGCCGAGCCGGCGTAGAGCCCAAAGAGCCGGTTCGTCGTAGCGCGCGGATCTTGGGCTATCACATAGCTGAGCAGAAGGCTCAGCAGGATGATCACCGGCAACATGAGATAATCGATCACGGGCTGTCCTTTGTGGGTAGGGATCGCCGAGAAAAACGCTGGAGGCCACGATGCCTTCAGCTGCGAAACCATTATAGAAAATAACTATACGCATGAATTACGAGTGCAGCGCGGACCGCGGCGGCCCAACCTACCCCGCGGTCTGATAGGCGCGGGCAAGCACGCCGAGCACAAAGAGGCAGGCGGCGGCGTAGATCAGAGCTTCCCACCTGCCGTCGCGCCCGCGGTTGTAGCCGAGCGCGGCAGGCAGGCAGAGCGCCGCCACCACGCCGTAGACGATATGCAGCGGCAGGCCGGGGGCGCGAGGGCCACCCGTAAGCAATGCCAAGCCGAGAGCGCCTTGGGCGAGGATCAGCAGCTGGGCCACCCAGAGCCCCGCCAGGTAGTGCCGCCCCACACGGCCCTGCAGGGCGCAGATCAGCCCCCAAGCCAGCAGGATGGTCAGGAGCACCGCGATCGTTACTTGGAGCCGGCCGTGCAGGAGCAGGATGCGTTCCATAGTGCCCGTCCAGCGTAGTCGGTAGTTCGTACCGCTATATGGAACCACAGAAATCTCTCGGTACACCTGTACGGCCGAAGCATTCGCCCCAAGTTGTGCGTGTGGTAAGGAGGTTGTTCGGAGCGAATGCTTCGGCCGTACATTCCGAGCGACAGATGTGGCTCTATTTAGAGCTCGCCTCGGGTAAATGCTCAGGCCGTGCGTTCTCGGGGGACATGGGCGTCGCCGCCCGTATTGTAGCGCAGGGGAGCGCGGAGATTGTCCGTCGTGAGGGATGCCACATCTGCGTATACTTGAGGCCTGCACGCATAAGGAGGTGTTCCGCATGAGCACGATCTGGGATGAGCGGATCGCCGACGGCGCCCGCGAGATACGCAGCTCGGCGATCCGCGACCTGCTGAAGCTCACGGTCCAGCCCGATATGATCTCCTTCGCGGGCGGCCTGCCCGCCCCTGAGTTCTTTCCCGCTGAGGAGATCAGCGCTGCGGGCGAGCGCGCCCTCGCTGAGGCGCCGCTTGCCACCCTGCAATACGGGCCGACGGAGGGCTACGGGCCCCTACGGGAGCTTCTGGCCGGCTGGATGGGCCGGCTCGACGTGCCGGCGGCCCCCGAGCAGCTGCTGATCACGGCCGGCTCGCAGCAGGGCCTCGACCTGCTCGGGCGCCTGCTGATCGACCCGGGCGCCCCCGTCGCCGTGGAGGAGCCCACTTATCTCGGCGCCCTGCAGGCCTGGCAGACATGCCGGCCCAACTATCTCCCGCTCCCTGTTGACGATGAGGGCCTGGACGTCGAGGCGCTCGAGCGGCTGCTCGCCGGCGGCGCCCGCCCCCGCTTCCTCTATGTGGTCTCCTGCTTCCAGAACCCCACCGGCGTCACCTTGGCGCCCGCGCGCCGCCAGCGCCTGATCGAACTGGCCGCCCGCTACAACCTGCCGATCGTCGAGGATGACCCTTATGGCGAGCTTTACTACGAGGGCGGGCGCGCTACGCCGCTTGCCGCCCTCGACATCGCGCTCCACGGCGAGCTGCGCCACGTGGTCTACCTTGGCACCCTCTCGAAAGTGCTGGCCCCCGGCCTGCGGGTGGGCTGGCTCACCGCGCCGCGCCCGCTCTTCGACCGGCTGGTGATGCTGAAGCAGGGCGTCGATCTGCAGGCCGGCAGCATGGCGCAGGCCGTGGCTTACTACGCCTGTCGCGACGGCCTGGTCGAGCGCCACCTGCCGCGGCTGCGGGCGGTCTACGGCGAGCGCCGCAACGCGATGCTCGCAGCCCTGGAGCGAGAGATGCCTCCGGGGGTGCGCTGGACGCGACCATCTGGCGGCCTCTTCCTCTGGCTCACACTCCCTGAGGGCGCCGATAGCCAGGCGCTGCTGGCCGCCGCTATCGAGCGCAAAGTCGCCTTCGTCCCGGGGCAGCCGTTTCACCCCTCAGGCGGTGGGGCCAACACCATGCGCCTGAACTTCTCTCACAGCACGCCGGCCCAGCTCGCCGATGGTGTGGCCCGCCTCGCTGAGACGCTGCGCGGGCTCTGATGCGCCAGGCGCCGGAGCGGCTACAATAGGGCTGCGACGACGAACTACAGGGATGGAGGGGTTGTGCCGTTCGGTTCTATCGGCTGGGGGGAATGTCTGATCATCCTAGTGCTGCTCGCGGTGGTCGCCGGCTTCGCCTTCAGGGTGGGCTACTTCCGCGGGAGAGGCCGCTGATGGAGCTCACGTACACAATTGTGGAAAGCCCGCTCGGCTACGTGCTGATCGCGCGGAGCGCCCTGGGGATCTGCTGGCTCGGCCTCGGCGACGATACGGCCGCGCTCGAGGCTGAGCTCCTGCACGACATGCCGGCAGCCCAACTCCGGCGCGACGACGGCGCCCTCGCCGCCGAGGCCGGCGCGGTGGCGGCGTACCTGGCAGGGGACGGCCCCTGCGCCGAACTGCCACTCGACTTGCGGGGCACACCATTCCAGCTGCGAGTCTGGGCGGCGCTGCGGGCCATCCCGTATGGGGAGACTCGCACCTACGGCCAGATCGCGGCGAGCCTCGGGCTCGGCCCTAGCTTCGCGCGGGCGGTGGGCAGCGCCGGGGCCGCCAACAAGGTGTCGCTCCTGGTGCCGTGCCACCGAGCCGTGGGCAGCGACGGTACGCTGCGGGGCTTCCGCTGGCAGATCGAGCGGAAACGGGCGCTGCTGGAGCTCGAGCGCCGCGGCAAGGAAGCCAAAGCCCTGCAGGCGGCGGCCCTCGGCAGGTGAGACAGCGTGGCACCGTCAGCAGGGCTATGTAGAGCCACAGACATCCTTCATCAGATCCGCAGGGCCGAAGCATTCGCCGGGCGCATGCTTCAGCCGTACGGTCTTATCAATCCCCAGCAGCCTGCAGGGCCGGCGCCGGCTCGCGGCGGATGCCGAGGGAGAGGCCGGTGGCGGTGATCGCCAGCACCCCGGCGAGGATGAAGGCCAGCCCGTAGTCGCCCGTGTAGTCGCGGGTGACGCCGCCGAGCCAGGCAGCCAACGCCGCACCGATCTGGTGGGCGCAGAAGCCCCAGCCGAAGACGGTGCCGGCATTCGCCCGCCCGAAGCTGTCGGCGACGAGGGCCGAGGTCGGCGGCACAGTGGCGATATAGTCGAGCCCGAAGAGCACCGCGAAGACCGCAAGGCCCAGCGGGTCGTTCACGAAGGGCAGCAACAGCAGCGAGAGGCCGCGGAATCCGTAGTAGCAGGCCAGCAGCATCCGCGGGTCGAAGCGATCGGTGAGGTAGCCCGAGCCCAGGGTGCCCACGAAGTTCATAAAGCCCATCAGTGCCAGGGCGCCGGCTGCCGTCGTCTGCGAGATGCCGTGGTCGACCGCGTGGGGCACGAAGTGGGTGCCGACGATGCCGTTCGAGCTGGCGCCGCAGATAAAGAAGGTGCCGGTGAGCAGCCAGAAGGTGGGCGAGCGCAGGGCGGCGCCCATCACGGCGATGGTCGAGGGCCGCGTGGCGGCGGCGGGGGGCGGCGCGCTGAGGCCGTAGGGGAGCGCGCCCACATGGGCAGGGGAGTCGCGCATCAGCAGGAGGACGAGCGGGAGCAACAGGGCGGCGAGGCCGGCGAGCACGTAGCTGGCGCCTCGCCAGCCGATGGCCTCGGTGATCGCGACGATGGCGGGCAGGAAGATCAGCTGGCCGGCCGAGGTGGCCGCGCCAAAGATGCCGAGCACTAGACCGCGCCGGGCGTAGAACCAGCGATTCGCCACGGCGGTGCCCATCACCGCGCCCACCAGCCCGGTAGCCAGGCCACTCACCGCGCCCCAGAAGAGTAGCATCTGCCAGACGGCCTGCATCAGCGCGCTGGCGACCATGCTGACGACCATCAGCAGCAGCCCGCCCAGCATCACCGCCCGCGGGCCCAGCCTATCCACCAGCATGCCGGCGAGCGGGCCGGCGAAGCCGAAGAGCAGCAGGCCCACAGAGACCGCGGTGGCGATCAGGGTACGGCTCCAGCCCATGTCGAGCTCAAGCGGCACGATCAGCACGCCGGGTGCCGCCCGAATACCGGCGGAGACCAGCAGCGCCGCTACTGTCACCCCCACCACGATCCAGCCGTAAAACAGGCCCCGCGCCTGTGTTACCCGCATTGTTGGCTCCTTCCCAGATATACCCTGGGGTAGTATGCA
>DAOUGF010000422.1:0-4703 GCA_034429295.1 Chloroflexaceae bacterium | reverse complement strand
ACGCCCGCCGAGACCCCCCAGGCCCCCGAGGCCGCTGAGACCGCTGAGGCCGATACGCCCGCCGAGAGCGGCGAGTAGCTCGCTTACGACCGCGACGAAGGACCAGGGACCAACGGCTACTCAGCCGGCGGCCTTGGTCCTTTGTCTTTCGCCCGCGATCGCCTGTTCTGTTGCCCGTCCGCGCCGAGTGTGCTATCGTTCGCGGTGTGGAAGTAACCCGCAGGAGTGCCCCTATGCGCCTCCTCTCCGCCGACGATGTGCGGCGCGCCGTGCCGATGGCCGCCGCGATCGACGCCGTTGAAGCCGCCTTCGTGGCGCTCTCCTCCGGCCGCGCCGAGGTGCCGCTCCGCGCTCATATCGAGACCCCGGAGCGGGCCGCCACTAGCTTCTTTATGCCGGCCCGTATCGCCGGCCCCGCCCCCTCCCTCGGCCTCAAGGTCGTCTCTGTGTTCCCCCAGAACCAGGCCCGCGGCGAGCCGAGCATCTACGCCCTCGTGACGCTGCTCGACCCCGAGACGGGTCGCCCTGTGGCAGTGCTCGACGGCACCTACCTCACCGCGCTGCGCACCGGCGCCGCCTCCGGCGTGGCCACCCGTCACATGGCCCGCGCCGACGCCCGTGTGCTCGCCCTCTTCGGCGCGGGCGGCCAGGCGCTGCACCAGGTTCTCGCCGTCTGCGCGGTGCGGGAGATCGAGCGGATCTGGCTGGTGAACCGCACCGCCGAGCGGGCTGCCCTGCTCGCTGAGCGGCTGCGCGACGCCGGCCTGCGCCAGGAGATCCTGATCGCCGCGAGCCCGGCCGAGGCTCTCGCCGAGGCCGACGTGGTCTGCACCGCCACCTCCGCGCCCACGCCCCTGTTCGATGATGCCTGGTTGCGCCCCGGCGCCCATATCAATGCCATCGGCTCCTTCAAGCCCTCGATGGCCGAGCTGCCGGCCGCCGCCGTGGCCCGCGCCCGCGTGGTGGTGGATCAGCGGCCGGCTGCCTGGGCCGAGGCCGGCGATCTTGTGCAGGCTCGCGCCGCCGGCCTGATCGGCGAGGAGCATGTGGTGGCCGAGCTGGGCGAGGTGGCCGCAGGTGAGGTAGCGGGGCGCACAGCGCCGGAGCAGCTGACGCTCTTCAAGTCCGTTGGCAATGCCGTACAGGACCTGGCGGTGGCTGCCCTCGCCCTTACGCGGGCTGCGGAGTTGGGCCTCGGCAGCGAAGTGGACCTCTAGCCGATGCCGTCAGCGGAAAGCTACGCTACTATCATCGCTATGTTGCCCGTTCATCACGATACTATGAACTAGTCGGGCTGGAATACATCAATCACAGCTAAGGAGCAATACCTTGAAGAACATCTGCGTCGTCGGCACCGGGTACGTCGGTCTCACCACCGGCGTCTGCTTTGCCGACTTGGGGAACAACGTTACCTGCATCGAGATCAACCCCGAGAAGCTTGAGCTGCTTCGCAGCGGCAAGTCGCCGATCTACGAGCCGGGCCTGGAGGAGCTGCAGGAGCGCAACATGCGGGCAGGGCGCCTGCGCTTCACCGACGACTACAAAGAGGGCATGGCCGAGGCCGAGCTGATCTTCATCACCGTGGGTACGCCCATGGGCGACGACGGCGCCGCCGACCTCAGTCAGGTGAAGGCGGCAGCCCGCAGCATCGGCCAGAACCTCACCCACCGCGCGATCATCATCGACAAGAGCACCGTGCCGGTCGGCACGGGCGATATGGTCTCCAGCATCATCGCTGAGCACGCCAGCCCCGACGCGAGCTTCGCCGTGGTCTCCAATCCCGAGTTCCTCCGCGAGGGCAGCGCGGTGAGCGACTTCTTTAAGCCCGACCGGATCGTGCTCGGCTCGCTGGATCGCGAGGCCGCAGAGGAGGTGGCGGAGCTCCACGCCCCGCTCGGCGCGCCGGTGATCATCACCGACCTGCGGACGGCCGAGATGATCAAGTACGCCTCCAACGCCTTCCTCGCCACCCGCATCTCCTTCATCAACGAGATCGCCCAGATCTGCGAGAAGCTCGGCGCCGATGTGAAGGAAGTGGCCCGCGGCATGGGCGCCGACAAGCGGATCGGCCCTCACTTCCTCGACGCCGGCATCGGCTACGGCGGTTCCTGCTTCCCCAAGGATGTGCTGGCGCTCCACCATATGGCCGCTACCTCCGGCTGCCACCCCCAGCTGCTTCAGGCGGTGATGGAGATCAACCAGAGTGCCCGCGAGCGCTTCGTGCAGAAGGTGCAGACGCTGCTCGGCGACCTGAAGGGGCGGATCGTCGGCGTGCTCGGTCTCTCCTTCAAGCCCAATACCGATGATATGCGTGAGGCGCCCAGCATTGACATCATCAAGTCGCTGCTGGCCGAGGGCGCCCATGTGAAGGCGTACGACCCGGTGGCCATGGACAACGCCGCTGAGCTGCTCCCCGAGGTGACCTTCTGCCGCACCGCCTATGATGTGGCGAAGGAGGCCGATGCGCTGCTGCTCGTGACGGAGTGGAACGAGTTTAAGCAGCTGAACTGGGAGAAGATCCGCGGCTTCATGCGCCAGCCGATCGTCGTGGATGGGCGCAACCTCTACGATCCGGCCGAGCTGACGTCGCTCGGGATCATTTACTGGGGCGTGGGTCGCGGCTCGCAGCCGAAGCTGACGGCTCAGGGGGAGGATGTGCTCACGGCGTGATCGTGGTCGGGGCCGGCGCCTCGCGGCCTCGGCGGGGGTTGCGTCCCCACTAACACGCCCACCGTCGGGCAGGCCTGTGTGCCGGCAAGTAGGCACACAGCTTCCGGGAAGCTCAGCCAGCAGGCGTTGTGGCTCAACTGGGTGCACGGCGCAAGCTTCCCGGAAGCGTTTCTCGCTAGCAGGTGCGGCGCTGACGGCTCGCTGGTAGTGCAGTTCCCGCTCTCGGCGCCGAGGAGCATGCAGCGATGGCATGCGGACTGAGGTGGCCGTCGGCTTCGGGGGTTCCAAGGGGCAGCCGCCCCCTTGACGGGGAGTGCGAGGGGCGGAGCCCGCTCGCATCTCCGCGCACCGCGCAGGTGGTACTGGTATGGGGTAGCGCCCCGCAGGCAGCGTGTTACAGACACCAAGCCGGGGCGCAGGGGCGGCCAGCGCCCGCAACGGCTGTGGGCATGTTGCCCACCCCCTGCGGCACGGCGATTTGCGCGACGGCGCCACCTGTGCTATACTCTGCGCCGGTACGGGCGATTAGCTCAGCTGGCTAGAGCGCATCCTTCACACGGATGAGGTCACTGGTTCGAGTCCAGTATCGCCCACCACTCCGAACAGCTCGCCCAACGGCGGGCTGTTCTGCTATCTGCCGCGACGTTTCACGCAGCTCCGCTAGGAGGCCGCCCCGATGGCCGCTGACAGCTCAGCCCGCGCCCGGCTCCGCGAGCTAGGCATTGGCCCCGGCGTCCTCCCGCCCGGCCCGCTCAACGCCATCACCGACGTGGCCGGCGTGCGCGTGGGCCACCTGACCCTCGTCGAGGGCGATGGGGTTCGCACGGGGGTGAGCGCCATCCTCCCGCACAGCGGCAACCTCTTCCAGGAGCGCGTGCCCGCCGGGATCGCCGTCGGCAACGGCTTCGGGAAGCTCACCGGCGCCACCCAACTTCGCGAACTGGGCGAGCTGGAGACGCCGATCCTGCTCACTAACACCCTCGCCGTGCCCCGCGCCGCTGACGCCCTGCTCACCTATACCTTGGCCCAGCCCGGCAACGAGGCGGTTCGCTCCGTGAACCCTGTGGTCGGTGAGTGCAACGACGGCTATCTGAACGATATTCGCCGTCGCGCCGTGACGGAGGAGCACGGGCTGGCGGCGATCGCCGCCGCGACGGCGGGGCCCGTAGCCGAGGGATGTGTGGGCGCGGGGACCGGCGTTGTCGCCTTCGGCTGGAAGGGCGGTATCGGCACGAGTTCGCGACGGTTGCCTGAGCCGCTGGGCGGCTGGACGGTCGGGGCCATAGTGCAGGCGAACTTCGGCGGGGTGCTGCAGATCGCCGGCCTGCCGGTGGGCCAGGCGTTGGGCCGCTACTTTCTGCGCGAGCAGCTCGATGGGGGCGACGCCGATGGCTCGGTGATCATTGTGCTCGCCACCGACGCGCCCCTCTCTGATCGCAACCTCACCAGGCTGGCGCGGCGGGCCCTCGCCGGCCTGGCCCGCACCGGCGCCGCGATGAGCGACGGCTCGGGCGACTACGCGATCGCCTTCAGTACGGCCGAAGATGTCAGGCGCACCCCGGCGCGCCGGGCGGCGGTGACGATGATCGCCGACCTGCCGAATGCCGCGCTCTCGCCGCTCTTTCTCGCCGCGATCGAGGCGACTGAGGAGGCGATCTACAACGCGCTCTGTATGGCCACGACGACCACAGGCTTTCAGGGCCGCACGGTCGAGGCGCTGCCGCTCGACAGGCTCGTCGCGCTGTGGGAGGGTCGCCGATGAGCTGGCGGACTACCCTGCTCCGAGCGGCCTCTTTCGCCTCGCTCGCCCTCGCCCCGCTGCTGATGGTCCAGGGCCGGGCGGTGCGCCGCAACACGCCGCAGTTGCCCGGAGCCGCCGGCCCCGTCACGGGAGTGGTGGACGGGCACGCGGGCCCGCCTCTGCGGCTCCTGGTGATCGGCGAGTCGACTGTGGCCGGCGTCGGCGCGCCGAGCCACGCCGAGGCGGTGGCGGGCCAGACTGCCGCCGCTCTGGCCGACTTGCTCGGTCGCGC
>DAOUGF010000421.1:0-3743 GCA_034429295.1 Chloroflexaceae bacterium | reverse complement strand
GAGCCCGCTCGCAGCACCACGCACCGCGCAGGTGGTACTGGTATGGGACAGCGCCCCGCAGGCGCCCCCTGGCGGGGAGCGCGAGGGGCGGAGCCCGCTCGCATCCTCACCCACCACGCAGGTGCTACTGGTATGGGACAGCGCCCCGCAGGCGCCACCCGGCGGGGAGCGCGAGGCGCGGAGCCCGCTCGCGTCCTCACCCACCACGCAGGTGGTACGGGCCTGGGGCAACGCCCCGCAGACGCCGCGGGGCATGGGGCGTCAGCGCCCCATGGACTTTTCACGGCCTGCCCCAAGCAGGCCCTCAGATTGTCAGCGGCGCGGCTGCCCGGTATAATGCCGTGGCTCTCCAGAAGCGCAGAGCAGGGGACATGGAATGCGAATACTGATCACCGGCGGCGCCGGCTTCATCGGCTCGAACCTCGCCCGCCGCCTGCTGACGCGGGGCCACGAGGTCACGATCTTCGACAATCTCTCGCGCCCGCGCACCCAGCACAACCTGACCTGGCTGCAGGAGTGCGCCGCTGGCGCGCCGGGCGAGCTGGCCTTCACCCAGGCTGATGTGCGCGACGCCGAGGCGATCGCTGCCGCTGCCCGCGACGTCGACGCAATTTTCCACCTCGCCAGCCAGGTGGCCGTCACCACCTCAGTGCAAGACCCGCGAACCGACTTCGAGATCAACGCGCTCGGCACCTTCAACGTGCTGGAGGCCGCCCGCGTCAGCCCACGCCGCCCCGCCGTGCTCTACGCCTCAACCAACAAGGTCTATGGCGGCATGGAGGACCTGCCGATCGTCGAGGAAGCCACCCGCTACCGCTACCGCGACCTGCCCCACGGCGTGCCGGAGACGCAGCCACTCGACTTTCACAGCCCCTACGGCTGCAGCAAGGGCGCGGGCGACCAGTACGTACGCGACTATCACCGCATCTACGGGCTGCCCACGGTGGTCTTCCGCCAGTCGGCGATCTACGGCCCACGACAGTTCGGCGTTGAAGACCAGGGCTGGGCCGCCCATTTTGTGATCGCCGCCCAGACCGGCCGGCCGATCAGCATCTACGGCGACGGCAAGCAGGTTCGTGATATGCTCTATATCGACGACCTGATCGACCTCTACGAGCTGGCCCTCGCCCGGCTGGACGTGAGCGCAGGGAAGATCTACAACGTGGGCGGCGGCCCCGGCAACACGCTCTCGATCTGGGCCGAGTTCCAGCCGCTGCTCTCCCGCCTGGCCGGCCGCACGATCGAGCCCGCCCGCTACGGCAACTGGCGCCCCGGCGACCAGCCCGTCTGCGTGCTCGACATCCGCAAGGTCGAGGGGGAGCTCGGCTGGCGCCCGCGGGTGGGGCTTGATGAGGGCATGGAGCGGCTCTGGCGTTGGGTCGGCGAGAATATCAGGCTGTTCGAGTAAGTTGTATTTGCCTTGCAATGCGAATTCTCTGCGCCCTCACCTACTATCGGCCCTACACAAGTGGCCTGACGATCTACGTGGAGCGCCTGGCCAGGGGTCTTGTGCACCGCGGCCATAGTGTGACCGTGCTCACCTCGCAGTACGACCCGAGCCTGCCGCGTCGCGAGGAGATGGACGGCGTGCAGGTGGTGCGGGCGCCTGTGGCGGCCCGGGTGAGCAAGGGCGTGATCATGCCGAGCTTCGGCTGGCTCGCCACCTCGCTCGCGCTGCAGCACGACGCCATGAGTCTGCACCTGCCCCAATTCGACGCCCCCGGCCTCGCGCTGCGGGGCAGGCTGCTGCGCCAGCCCGTGGTGCTCACCTACCATAGCGACCTGCAGCTGCCCTTCAGCGTGCTCAACACGCTCGCCAACCGCGTGGTCGACGTGGCGAACCTGGCGGCGGGCACCTTGGCCACCCGCATCGTCGCCTACACCCAGGACTTCGCCGACCACTCGCCCTATCTGCGGCGTTTCCGCCACAAGATCACCGTGATCCCGCCGCCGGTGGAGGTGGCCGAGGTGACACCGGAGGAGGTGCGCGACTTCCGCGAGCGCTGGAATCTGCAAGGCCCTGTGATCGGTATGGCCGCCCGGCTCGCCGCCGAGAAGGGTGTTGAAGTGCTGCTCAACGCCCTGCCGAAGATCCTCGCGGTGCACCCCGATGCCCGCGTGCTCTTCGCCGGCCCCTACGAGAATGTGCTTGGCGAGGAGGCCTACGCCCGCCGCCTGCGCCCCCAGTTCGAGCGCTTCGCCCGCCATTGGACCTTCCTGGGCACGCTTGGCCCTCGCGAGATGGCCGCCTTCTTCCCCAACCTCGACGTGCTCGTGGTGCCCTCGCTCAACTCCACCGAGACCTTCGGGCTGGTGCAGGTGGAGGCCATGCTCTGCGGCACGCCATCGATCGCCTCCGCCCTCCCCGGCGTGCGCCAGCCGGTGCACCAGACCGGCATGGGCGAGGTGGTGCCGATCGGCGATAGCGATGCCCTCGCCGCCGCCATCCTGCGGGTGATCGAGCTGCGGGAACGCTACGTGCGGCCGCGGGAGGAAATCGCCGCGAAGTTCTCCACTGAGCGGACAGTGAGCGAGTACGAGCGGCTGTTCGAGGAGCTACGCTCCTGAGCGGAGCTGTAAGGGCGCCCCATCGTGGGGCTCCACAAGTAAAGCCAGCTGCAAGGACGCCCCATCGTGGGCTCCTCACGTAAAGCCAGCTGTAAGGGCGCCCACGATGGGGCGCCCCGCACATAAAACCAGATGAAAGATTACCTGCGCCCCCACCTGCTGACCCTACCCATCCACCGCGCCATGCTGCGCGCCGTGGAGGCCCGCCTGTTCGCCGAGTTGGCGCCGGATCTGCCCGAGCCGATCGTGGATATCGGCAGCGGCGACGGCACCTTCGTGGAGATCGCCCTGCCGGGCAAGGAGATCTACGGCATCGACCCGCTGCTCCCCGACACCCGCGAGGCGGCGCACCGGGGCGTCTACACCGGCCTGAGCATCGCCAACGGCAAGGCCCTGCCCTTCCCCGACGGCAGCTTCGCCAGCGCGATCTCGAACTGTGTGCTGGAGCACGTGATCCCGCTGGACGAGACGCTGGCCGAGACGGCGCGGGTGCTGCAGCCGGGCGGCCTGTTCGTGGCCTCGGTGGTGGGCAACCGCTTCCCTAAGGATCTGCTTGGCAGCTGGCTGCTGGAGCGGGCCGGCCTCGGCGGCGAGCGCTACGGCCGCTGGTTCAACAAGATCTCGCACCACTACAACACGCTGAGCCGGGAGGAGTGGGCGGCCCGCTTCGGCCGGGCGGGCTTCGAGGTGGTCTCGTCGCGCCCCTATATGAGCGCGGCGGCGCTGAAGCTGTTCGACTTCAGCCACTACTACGGGGCGCCCTCGTTGATCACCAAGCGACTGACCGGGCGCTGGCTGCTCGCGCCGCCGCTCACGCCGAACCTGCTCTGGGAGCCGCTGCTGCGGCGCATTTACGAGGCGCCGCCCGGCGACGACGGGCCGTACTACTTCTTCGTGCTGCGCCGGCGCTGAGGGGGCGTTGCCGGGGCGCTGTCGCCCCTCTTCCCCTGTTTTGTCGGAGGGCGGACGCGCCCCCCGACACCCCCACGCCAGAGGCCTCGCCCCTGGACCCCAAACAGGGTGTCTGCGACAGACTGCCTGCGGGGCGCTGTCGCCCCCGCACCCCGCTTGATTTGTCAGGGGGCGTACGCACGCCCCCCGACACCCCCCGCGCCAGGGGCCTCGCCCCTGGACCCCAAGTCGGAGGCCAGTGCCGTGCCGCCGCTGATCTGCTA
>DAOUGF010000420.1:0-9095 GCA_034429295.1 Chloroflexaceae bacterium | reverse complement strand
CGGTCGTCGGTCGTCGGTCGTCCGTCGTCCCTCCCGCAACGGGCGGTCGTCGGTCGTCCGTCGTCCCTCCCGCAACTCGCTGCCCGGGCCGCTGCTCCACGGGCGGTCAGGGCTGGACATTAGGTAGTCGTCGAGAAGGGGGCCGAATCGACAGCGCTGATGCCCGAATAACGCCCTATTGTCGGGAGTGACGGCTGGCACATATCTTGCTCCCTTCTTGGCGCGTACGGCTTCCGTACGTATCGCATGAAGGAGGTCAACGATGGGGTTGAACTGGGATATCATCAAGGGCCAGTGGAACCAGATGAAGGGTGAGGCCCGCAAGCAGTGGGGCAAGCTCACCGACGACGACTGGGACCAGATCGCCGGCGAGCGCGACAAGCTGATCGGTAGGCTTCAGGAGCGCTACGGCTGGACCCGCGAAGAGGCCGAGCGCAGCGCCGAGGAGTACTTCAGCGCGTCGACCATGTCCCGCTAACCGACCGGCACGCTGAGCCTGAAGGATGGAGCGTTGAGGGCGTATCATAGGCGCCCACGATGGGGCGCCCATACACCTCAGCTTCACCTTGTCAGGCCGCTAGCCCGCTCGGCCCGCATTGCTCGGCGCCCCCGTCGCTTGTGTGACGGGGGCGCTGTGTTGGGGCCATAGTGTGTCGGCGGATGACACAGCCGTATGCTATCTTGCAGGTGACGAACCCTGCATCCCAGCCACAACGGAGACGATGGCGCCAACACTCACCCGCGAGCAAGTGCTCGCCCTCGCCCCCGACGCCTCCTCGCTCGCCGCAGCCCGCAAACTGTCGGCGCCGCGGGCCTGGCTCTCCGCCGGCCACAACGACCAGGCCCTCTGGGGCGAGTGTAAGGGCAGCGCCAAGGAGCCCTACCGCACCCAGGTGGAGCTCGGCGCCCTCGCGGTGCGCTGCTCCTGCCCCAGCCGCAAGCAGCCCTGCAAGCACAGCCTCGGTCTGCTGCTGCTGTTCGCCACCGAACCCGAGGCGGTGGCCGCCGCGGAGCCTCCCCCCTGGGTTGTCGAATGGCTTGCGAGCCGGGCGCGCGCCGCAGAACGCCGCCAGGCCAAGAACCAGCTGGCCGCCCCCGCGGCTGCCGCGGACGAAGCAACAACCGCGCCTGCCAAACGCTCCACGGCCCGCACCACAGCCGCCCGCGAGGCCCGTGTGGCCGCCGGCGTGGCCGAATTGGAGCTCTGGCTGCAGGATAGAGTGCGGGCGGGGCTAGCCGCGCTCCCTGCCCAAGCGCCCGGCAACTTCCTCGCCTTCGCCAGCCGCATGGTGGACGCCCAGGCCCCGGGCGCGGCCCGTCTGCTGCGGCTCGCCAGCACCCAAGTGGGCGTGGGCGCCGGCTGGGAGGGCCGCCTGCTCGCCAGATTGAGCCTGCTCTACCTGCTCGCCCGTGCCTACCGCAACCTTGCGGCCTTGCCGCCCGCCGCCCAAGCCGATGTGCGCACCACCTTGGGCTTCACTCAGAGCCAGGAAGAGCTGCTCGCCGGCCCCGGCCTGCGCGACAACTGGCTCGTACTTGGCCGCCGCGTCGAGCAAGACGATCGGCTCCAGGTCCAGCGCACATGGCTCTGGGGCGCGACGAGCGGCAAGGCCGCCCTGGTGCTCGACTACAGCGCCGCCGGGCAGCCGCTGGACCGCAGCCTGACACCAGGCCTCTGCCTGGACGCCGAGCTGGTCTTCTTCCCGAGCGCCGCGCCGCTGCGGGCGCTGGTTCGGGCGCGCCACGGCCATTGCGAGCCGCCAGCACTGCCCCTCGCCACCTTGGAGGAGGCCACAGGCGCCTACGCGGCGGCCCTGGCCGCCAATCCCTGGATCGAGCGAACGTTGCTCCTGGCCGGCCCCTGCACTCTCGCCCGCGTCGAGGAGCGCTGGCAGCTGCGGGATGCGGACGGACGCTTGCTGCCGCTGCCGGCACGCTTCGCGCCGGCCTGGCGGTTGCTGGCGCTCACCGGTGGGAGGCCCTTCGCTATGGCCGGGGAGTGGGACGGCGAGCTCCTCGCGCCCCTCTGCGTCCAGCAGGATGGGCGCCTGATCTGGATGAGCGAGGCGTAGATGAGCGATCCTCACAGCTACTGGCAGGAGCTCGCCGCGGCGGCCCTGGTGGGCACGGACCGCCGGCCCGACCTTCCCCCGCCGCCCACCCCACTGGCCGAACTGCTGGGCAGCCTCGATAACGAGAGCCCTGCGGCCGCTTTGTTGAGCGCCGCAGCGGCCACCGCCCTCTACACACGGGCCGGCGCGCTGCCGACCACAAGCGAGGTCGCGCCTATCTCGCCTTGCCCTGAAGATGATCTCCCGCCCTGCGGGCCGCGGGCCGCCCGCCACCTCGCCACGATCCTCGACGGGCACGGATGGCCGCTGCTCCGCGAGTGGCTCGAAGTTCTAGCGACTGTCAGGCGCCGGCCGCCCGACGCGGCCCTTCCCGAGCTGCTGGAACAAGGTCGCGCGACGCCCGAATTGCGCCCCGCCCTGCTAGCGGTCCTCGGCAAGCGCGGGCGCTGGCTCGCCGCCCTCAACCCGGAGTGGTCGTATGTGGCCGAGGGCGCCGGGCCGCCCCAAAACGAGGCCGAGCTGACGGAGCTCTGGCAGACGGGCACGCGCAACGGGCGCATGTTCCTGCTCAAAGCCCTGCGCGCGAGCGACCCGGCGCGCGCCCGCGCGCTCATCCAATCCACCTGGGCCACCGAGAAGGCCGACGACCGGGCGGCCTTCGTCGAGGCGCTGGAAGAGGGCCTCAGCCTGGAGGACGAGCCCTTCCTCGAGGCAGCCCTCGACGACCGCGGCAAGGAGGTGCGGGCCAACGCCGCCGCGCTCCTCGCCCGCCTGCCGGAGTCGGCCCTTGCGCGGCGCATGGCCGCCAGGGCCGTCGAGCTCGTGAGCTATCACGGCGGCCTCTTCCCGAAGATCGAGCTGCGCCTGCCTGAGGCGTGCGACAAGGCGCTGCAGCGGGATGGCGTCGAAGTGAAGTCCCGGGGAGGCATTGGCGAGCGGGCCTGGTGGCTGAGCGAGATCGTGCGGCGCACGCCGCCCGCCACCTGGTGCGCGGCTTGGTCTCTGGCGCCAGCGGCGATCCTGAGCGCCCGTATGCCACGGGAGTGGCGCGACACGCTGATCGAGGCGTGGACGAGCGCGGCCGTGGCCTACCGCGATCAGGCGTGGGCCGAGGCGCTGGCCGACCTGGCCCTGAAAGAGCCCGAGCGCGTGCCGCTCGAAGAGTTGCTGCCGATCCTGCCCATCGAGCGCCGCGAGGCGCTGCTGATCCGCATGCTCGACGAGGGCCGGCAACCTCTCAGCGGCTCTCATCCGGCCCTGCCAGCCCTCAGCGCCGCCCGCGAGCCGTGGAGCGTGCAACTCGCCCGCAGCGTGATCGCCGCTCTGGGCCGGCGCTTCGCCGGGAACGCCCACGACAACAGCCACCGGGAGGATTGGCCGCTCCGCGCGGCCCTCGAGAACTTCGCCATGGCCATCCCGCCCGAGCTGGCCGACGAGGCGATCGCCGCGCTGCCAGCCAACCTGGCGGAGCGCCCTTACTGGGCCGGCGCCGGCCACGCCTTTATCGAACGCCTGCGCCTGCGACGAGAGATGCGGATCGCCCTGCACGAGTGAGAAGGAAGGGAGCCACCGCCAATGACCACTATTCTGCGCGAGCACGCCGAGCAGCAGTACGCCGCCGAGCTTGAGGCCCTTGCGCGCCACGACGAGCGCCCGCGCCCGCCGCGCTGGCGCCTCTCCCCTTGGGCCGTGGCCATGTATCTCCTCGGCGGGCGCCTGCCTGACGGCACGGAGATCACGCCGAAATATATCGGCTCCCGCCGCCTGATCGAGGTCGCCATCGCCACCCTCGCCACCGACCGCGGCCTGCTGCTGATCGGCCTGCCCGGCACGGCCAAAAGCTGGGTCGCCGAGCATCTCGCCGCCGCGATCAGCGGCGACTCGACCATGCTCGTTCAGGGCACCGCGGGCACGAGCGAGGAGTCGATCCGCTACGGCTGGAACTACGCCCGCCTGCTGGCCGACGGCCCCAGCCCGGCGGCGCTCGTGCCGAGCCCGCTTATGCGGGCCATGCAGGAAGGCAAGATCGCCCGCATCGAGGAGCTCACCCGCATCCCCGCCGACGTGCAGGACACGCTGATCACGATCTTGTCGGAGAAGACTCTGCCCGTGCCCGAGCTCGGCATCGAGGTGCAGTCGGTGAAGGGCTTCAACCTGATCGCCACCGCCAACGACCGCGACCGTGGCGTGAATGAGCTCTCGAGCGCCCTCAAGCGCCGCTTCAACACCGTGGTGCTGCCCCTGCCCGACACCCTGGAGCAGGAGGTTGAGATCGTGCAGCGCCGCGTCGCCAGCCTTGGCCGCGCCCTCGAGCTGCCGGCCGAGCCCCCGGCGCTCGAGGAGATCCGCCGCATCGTGACGATCTTCCGCGAGCTGCGGGCAGGCGTCACTGCGGACGGCCGCACGAAGCTGAAGTCGCCTAGCGGCACCCTCAGCACCGCCGAGGCGATCTCCGTGGTGAACAGCGGCATGGCGCTCTCGGCCCACTTCGGCGACGGCAGTATGAGGGCCGGCGATGTGGCCGCCAGCCTCGTGGGCGCGGTGGTCAAAGATCCCGTGCAGGATCGTGTGGTCTGGCTGGAGTACCTGGAGACCGTGGTGAAGGAGCGGGACGGCTGGAAGGATCTCTACCGCGCCTGCCGCGAGAGCCTCTGAGATGACGCGCACAGCGGACGACACCCACATCTTCGGCGTGCGCCACCACGGGCCCGGCTCGGCGCGCAGCCTGCGCCGCGCGCTCGATGAGCTGCGGCCCGACATCGTGCTGGTGGAGGGCCCGCCCGACGCCGATCCCATCCTGCCCCTGCTCGCCCACCCCGAGCTGCGGCCACCGGTGGCCTTGCTGGTCTACGCCGCCGATGCACCCCGCCGCGCCGTCTTCTATCCGCTCGCCAACTTCTCGCCTGAACTCCAAGCCATCCGCTACGCCCTCGCCCACGGCATCCCTGTGCGCTGCATGGACCTGCCGCAGGCGCATCAGCTGGCTGAGGAGCTAGAAGCGGAGGGCGGAGAGCCGGAAGCGGCGAGCGCGGATGCTGAGGGGCAGCAGGCGCCGGCCACCGAGGGCGACGAGCAGCTTCTCCCTACTCACGCTCCACACCCTTCGCAGGACCCGCTGGGCGCGCTTGCCGCGGCGGCCGGCTACAGCGACGGCGAGCGCTGGTGGGAACACATGGTGGAGCAGCGTCGCGACGGCGCGCCCATCTTCGAGGCCGTGCTGGAGGCGATGGCAGCCCTGCGTGAGGGCGAGGAGGCGCCCCTCGACCTGCGGGAGGTCCGGCGCGAGGCCTGGATGCGCCGCAGCATCCGCCAGGCGCGGCGCGAGGGCTTCCGGCGCATCGCCGTGGTCTGCGGGGCCTGGCACGCCCCGGCGCTGGCCGCCCCCGGCGACGCGCAGGCCGACGAGCGGCTGCTCAAGGGCCTGCCGAAGCTCAAGACGGTCGCTACGATCGCCCCGTGGAGCTATGGGCGGCTCAGCTTCGCCAGCGGCTACGGCGCCGGCATCACCTCACCCGGCTGGTACGACCATCTCTGGGAGATGGGCGAGGGCGGCCACTCGCCAACCACCGTCACGATCCGCTGGATGGCGAAGGTGGCCGAGCTGCTGCGCCAGGAGGGCCTCGACGCCTCGTCCGCCCACGTGATCGAGGCGGTGCGCCTGGCCGAATCCATCGCCGCGCTGCGCGATCTGCCCTTACCCGGCCTGCCTGAGCTCGACGAAGCCTGCCGGGCCGTCTTCTGCTTCGGCAACGACGCCCCGATGCGCCTGATTCGCGAGCGGCTGGTGGTCGGCGAGCGGCTCGGCGCCGTCCCCGACGAGACTCCCGCCGTCCCGCTCCAGCAAGACCTGCGACGCGAGCAGCGGCGCCTGCGCCTGCCTCCTGAAGCAACCTGGCGCGACCTGGAGTTGGACCTGCGCAAGCCTACGGATCGTGAGCGGAGCGCGCTGCTGCGACGGCTCAATCTGCTCGGCGTCGGCTGGGGCGAGCTCGGCGAGAGCGACGGCAAGGGCACCTTCCGCGAGCGCTGGCGCATCCAGTGGGACCCCGCCTTCGACGTGGCATTAATCGAGGCCGCACTCTGGGGCACGACCGTGGAGGACGCCGCAGCCGCGCGGACGATCGACCAGGCGCAGCGGGCGCCGGACCTGCCCGCGCTGGTGGATCTCGTCAACCAGGCGCTCTTCGCCGAACTGCCCGCCACCGTCGCGCCGCTGATGGAGCTGCTCCAAGCCCGCTCCGCGCGCAGCGGCGACGCCGGCGAGCTGATGGACGCCCTCACCCGCGAGGACCGGCGGACCCGCAGCAGCCTCGCGAACAGCCTGCGCTACGGCAGCGTGCGCCAGCTGGACACGGCCCAGATCGCGCAGGTGATCGACGGGTTGGTGACGAGGATCTGCGTGGGCCTGATGTACGCCTGCGCCAGCCTCGACGACGAAGCCGCCAAGCTGATGTTCAGGCGCATCATCGCCACCGACGCCGCGATCACCACGCTGCAGCGGCCCGGCCAGCGCGAGGAGTGGCTGGCGGCCCTGCGGCGCGTCGCCGACGCCCCCACGGCCCACGGACTGGTGGCCGGGCGCTGCTGCCGCATCCTCCTCGACGCCGGGGCGCTCGACGCGGAGGAAGCCGGACGGCGCCTCGCCCACGCCCTCTCGACGGCGGGCAGCGCCGCGGCGGCCGCCGCCTGGATCGAAGGATTGCTGCAGGGCAGCGGCCTGCTCCTGCTCCACGACAAGACCCTCTGGGGCCTGCTCGACGCCTGGGTGAGCGGCCTGAACAACGATACGTTCACAGCTGTGCTCCCATTGCTGCGCCGCACCTTCGCCACCTTCGCCGCCGGCGAGCGCCGCATGCTGGGCGATCTGGCCGCCCGCGGGCCGGCCGCCAGCACCAGTCGCAGCGACGGCGTTCCCTTCGACCACGCTCGCGGCGAGGCCGCCCTCGCCATCGTGGCCCAGATCTTAGGAGGAAGCAGATGAGCCCTCTGGCGATCCCAGCCGGCTGGCAGGCGCCCCTACGGGACGAACTGACCAAGCCCTACATTGCGGAGCTGGCCGCGTTCGTGGCGAAGGAACGAGAGACGCACACGATCTATCCGCCGGCCGGCGAGGAGTTCACCGCGCTTGAGCTGACGCCATACGAGCGGGTGCGGGCCGTGATCCTCGGCCAGGACCCGTACCACGGGCCGGGCCAAGCCCACGGGCTGGCCTTCTCGGTGCGCAAAGGCGTGCGCGTGCCGCCCTCGCTCGTCAACATCTTCAAGGAACTGCGGAGCGACCTCGGCATCGAGCCGCCGGGGCACGGCTACCTGGCCGACTGGGCGCGCCACGGCGTACTCCTGCTGAATGTCGTGCTCACCGTGCGCGCCGGGCAGGCCAACTCCCACAAGGGCCGTGGCTGGGAGCGGCTCACCGACGCGATCATCAGCGCTGTGAGCGCCCGCGAGCAGCCGGCGGTCTTCATCCTCTGGGGCGCCCCGGCACAGAAGAAGGCCGCCCTGGTGGACGAGAGCCGTCACACGATCCTGCGGGCCGCCCACCCTTCACCGCTCTCGGCCCGCAACGGCTTCTTCGGCAGTCGGCCCTTCTCGCAGGCCAACGCGGCCCTCGAGGCTGCCGGCCAGCCCCCGATCGACTGGCGCATCGAGCCGTAGAGTAGCTGCGGGGATGGGCTGTAAGGGCGGCCCGTCGTGGCCGCCCTCCCCGGGCATCTCAGTGGATCTTTCAAGGAACCTGGCCATGAGCGAACCTCACCTGCCCGAGCGCGAGCGACTACGCCGCTGGCGCCTCATCCTGGGCGGCGCCGCCGAGAGCGCCGGCGTGGATCTGCGCGGCGCCGACCTAGCGATGGACCGGGCGCTCCAGGCGCTCTACGAGGGAGAGCGCAGCGCTGGCCTGGGGGCCTCGGCGCCGAGCGTGGCCCGCTGGCTCGGCGACATCCGCACCTACTTCCCCTCCTCCGTGGTCCAGGTAATGCAGCGGGACGCCCTGGAGCGGCTGGATCTGCGGCGGATGCTGCTGGAGCCTGAGATGCTCAGCAGCGTCACCCCCGACGTGCACATGGTCGCTACGCTGCTCACCCTCAAGGACGTGATCCCGCAGCGAGCGAAGGAGACGGCCCGCCAGGTAGTGCGGCGCGTGGTCGAGGAGTTGACGCGCAAGCTCGCAGCACCCACCCGCCAGGCCGTGGTGGGCAGCCTGAGCCGCGCCACCCGCAACAACCGCCCGCGCCACAACGAGATCGACTGGCAGCGGACCATCCGTGCCAACCTGCGCCACTACCAGCCCCGCTACCGCACGATCATCCCCGAGCGCCGGATCGGCTACGGGCGCAAGCGGGGCTCGCTGCGCGATATCATCCTCTGCGTGGACCAGAGCGGCTCCATGGGCCAGTCGGTGGTCTATAGTGGCGTCTTCGGCGCGGTGCTCGCCTCGCTGCCCGCCGTCAGCACGCGCATGGTCGTCTTCGACACGGCGGTGGTGGATCTCACCGAGGAACTGCACGACCCGGTGGATCTGCTGTTCGGCGTGCAGCTGGGCGGCGGCACCGACATCAACCAGGCCCTCGCCTACTGCCAGAGCCTGGTGCGCCGCCCTCAAGAGACGATCCTGGTGCTGATCAGCGACCTCTATGAGGGCGGCAACAGCACGGAGATGCTCCAACGGGCCGCTGCGCTCACCGGCGCGGGCGTGCAACTCGTGGCCCTGCTCGCGCTGAGCGACGGGGGCGCCCCCGCCTATCACCACCAG
Organism: Chloroflexaceae bacterium; assembly: GCA_034429295.1. Classification (GTDB taxonomy): domain Bacteria; phylum Chloroflexota; class Chloroflexia; order Chloroflexales; family Chloroflexaceae; genus OHK40. The sequence goes on along the minus strand of DAOUGF010000420.1, from coordinate 272 downwards.
CACGCCGCGGCCCTCGCCGCCCTCGGCGCGCCCGCCTTCGCCTGCACGCCGGACCGCTTCCCCGACCTGATGGCCGCCGCGATCGCCAGGCAGGACCTCGCGCTCTGGGCGGCCGCTCAGGGGATCGTGACCGCCCGCGCCGAGGGCTGATGCAAAGTTGGGGGGCGCGGGCCGCCCCTGCACCCCCGGCTTGATGTCTGCGACAGGCTGCCTGCGGGGTGCTGCCCCGCGCCCGTACCACCTACACGGTGGGTGAGGATGCGAGCGGGCTC
>DAOUGF010000419.1:0-18772 GCA_034429295.1 Chloroflexaceae bacterium | reverse complement strand
CCACGCTCGAGCGGTCGTCTGTCGTCGGTCGTCGGTCGTCGGTCGTCCCAACCAGCAACTCACTTAGGTGTGCAGCTCGGCAGCGGGTTGGGCGACCACCGACCGCAGACGACGGGCCACGCTCGGGCGGTCGTCTGTCGTCGGTCGTCGGTCGTCGGTCGTCCCAACCAGCAGCTCGCCTGTGGAAGGCTGCGCTGGCCCTACCCCCCATAGAGCGCACGGATCACGAGGGGCGAGATGAGCCCCTCGATCAGAGCGCCGAGGGTCACCAGGGGCAGCAGCACCAGCAGCCAGGTCTTCACAAGCTGAGCCGCGGCCCAGAGCAGGTTCTGCGCCGCTGTGAATCCCTGGGGCTGGGCAAGCAGCGCCGCGCCGAGCCGCAGGCCGAGGGCCGCGCTGAGGATGAAGGCCGGCAGCTCGACCACGCCGTGGGGCACCACGTAGCCCAACAGGAACTGCAGCGGGCTGTCCGCACCGAGAGCCAGCCAACTCCCGCCGCGGGCCGTGAGCCCGGCCGCCACAAAGCCCACTTGGGCGAAGGCCACGGCCGGCACCAGGAAGGCGAAGACGCCGAAGCTCACGGCGGAGAAGAGGTTGGAGAGGATCGAGACCCGCAGGTTGTTGGCGAAGATCTGCAGGACCAGCATGGGCGATGGCGGCGGGGCTTCGCCCACAGCGGCCAGGATGCCGAGGAGCGGCGTGTAGCGACCCTGGTAGCCGACCACGCCGCCGAAGATCAGCCCGGCGAGGGCGGCGAACAGGGCGAAGGCCAAGGGCAGCCGCAGCTCCCGCAGCAGCGGCCCGAGCTCGCGCCGGTAGAAGCGCCCGGCGGAGAACGGCAGCCCTGCGTAGTCGCTCGGCAGCACGCCGGCGGGCCGGTACTCATTGAAGAAGGTGCGGAAAGTGCCCCAGAGCAGGCGCAGGCTCAGCTCCTCGTGCTCCCGCGAGAGGATTTCCTCACGGTTGAAGCTGGCCAGGCCGCTGCGCACGAAGGCCACAGCCACCACCGCAAGCGCCGCCACAGCCCACCAGAGCACATCGTAGCGTTGGGCGATGAAGAGCAAGGCCTGGAGCTGGATGGCCACGGCCGTGGGCACCAGGATGGCGGAGGCGAGCAGCGTGGCGGCCCGGATGCTGCCCGTGTGGGTGGAGATCACCACCGCGCCGGCCACCATCAGCAGGGTGATCGCCGTCACCATCAGGCAGATCTGCAGCAGCACCATCGGGCTCATGCCGAGGGCGTAGAGCTGCGGAAAGATCGCGCGTATCGCCGCGAGGAAGACCAGCATGGCGGCGAGGCTACCGGCCAGCGGCACCAGCAGCGCCGCAATCAGCTTGCCAGCGTAGAGGTGGCGGTCGGCCAACGGCATCGCCAGCAGCGCCTCGAGGCTGTTGCGCTCCCGCTCGCCCACGAAGCTCTCGATCGCCGTGATCAGCGCGAAGCTCGCCGGCACAAAGCCGACCAGCAGCGCCGCGAACGGCACCAGCCGCCCGAGCACCGTCGGCTCGTTCACAAAGCCGATGGCGAAGCCCGTGCCGGCCACTAGCGCCATCGGTAACCCGATGGTGAGCGCAAAGAGCGGGATGAGCACCCGCCAGTCGGTGAGCACCTCGATCAGCTCGCGCCTGGCGATGATCAGGACGGGGTGGTGCGGCTCTGCCCGCCGATCGGCGACGGACCATCGCCCGGCCGTTGCCGGCCGCCGGTCGCCGATCGTCCACGGCAGTCGAAGCTCCCCTTGCCGATGCTCCCTGCTCAGCAACTCCTCGCGGCTGAAGGTGCGCATGCCAACACGCAGCAGCAGGGCGGCGAGCACGGCAAGGCCTGCGGCCACCAGCCAGAGCTCGGGCCAGTGATCGTTGATGATCAGCAGGGCGGCGAGCTGCATCACCCCCGCCATCGGCACCATAATGAAGCTCGACATCAGGTTGGCGGCGCGCACCGAGGTGATGTGGGAGGAGATCACCACCGCGCCGCTCACCATCACCAGGGCCATGCAGATCACCATCATGATCAGCAGCAGCAGCCGCGATAGCGTCATGGCGCCGAAGTAGAGCTCGGGGGTGAAGCCGAGCAGCAGCGCGATGAAGAACGCCATCGCCACGAGGCTGGAGGTGAGGGGCGTGAGCAGCGACGAGCCGAGCTTGCCGAGGTAGAGCTCGGCGTCGGAGAGGGGCATGGCCAGCAGCGACTCGAGGCTGTTGCGCTCCCGCTCGCCCACGAAGCTCTCGAGGGCGGCGATCAGCGAGAAGCTGGCAGGCACAAAGCCGACCAGCAGCGCCGCGAAGGGCACCAGGCGCGCCGCGAGCCCGTCGTCGCCGGCGAAGCGCACCACCTGGCTGGCGGCGGCCACCAGCAACTGCGGCAGCACCAGGGTGAGCAGCACGATCGGCGCGACCACCCGCCAGTCGCTGAGCATCTCGCGGGCCTCGCGCCGCATAATGGTGAGGATGTTGGTGCTGTTCACGGTACTCCTCACCTCCCTGCTCCCCGCTCCCCGGCCGGCGAGAGGGGGGTGATGGGCGAGGTTTTACCTCGCTCCCCTGCATCGTGCGGGGGGCGCGTCTCCTCAGAGACGATCCGCAGGTAGACATCCTCCAGGCTGCGCGGCACCTCGGCGAGAGCGACCACGGGGAGGCCCTTGGCGGCGATGCGGGCGAGGATCTGCGGATTCACCAGGTGGGGCTCAGCGCAGCGGTAGCGCACCCCGTCCTCCGTCAGCTCCTCAACCGTCGCGAGGCCATCGAGCAGCGGGGGCAACTGAGCCGGGGAGTGGGAAGGTGCCAGGCGCAGCTCGTAGAGCGAATCGCCGAGAAGCCGACGGCTCAGTTCGGCGAAGGTGCCTTGGGCGACGATGCGGCCGCCGCTGATGATCGCGATGCGATCGGCAAGCACCTCGGCCTCAGCCAGATTGTGGGTGGTGAGCAGGATGGAGCGGTCGGCATTGCGCAGCTCGCCGATGGCGTCGCGCACCGTGCGGGCGCTCTGCGGGTCCATCGCTGTCGTCGGCTCGTCGAGGAAGAGCACCGGCGGGTCGTGGATGAGCGCGCGCACCAGGGCGATCTTCTGCTTCATGCCCTTGGAGTAGCCGTCGAGCTTGCGCTCGCGGGCCTCCCAGAGGCCGAACTGCCGCAGCAACTGCTCGGCGCGGCGGCGACGCAGGCCAGCCTCCAACCCAAGCAGCGAGCCGAAGAAGTCGAGGTATTCGAGCGCCGGCATGCGCCCGTAGAGGCCGGGATACTCGGTGAGCAGACCCACCTTGCCGCGCACCGTCTGGGCGTGCTCCACCACGTCAAGGCCGCAGATGCGGGCGGTGCCGCTGCTGGGGCGCAGGATGGCGCCGAGCATGCGGACGGTGGTGGTCTTGCCGGCGCCGTTAGGGCCGAGCAGCGCGAGCAACTCGCCCGGGCGCACCTCCAGGTCGATCCGGCGCACGGCCTGGAAGCCGCCGAACTGCTTGCTGAGCTGATGGGCCTCGATCATGGCATCTCCTTGCTGGGAGGTGTATCTGAGCTGTAGGAACGGGCCGCTGCCTCGGGCAGTATAGCAGCCCCGCGTAACCTTCCCCGGCACATTGTACCGGGTCGCCCGCCCGCGGGCCAGGCGCCGGGTGAGGCCGGCAGCGCACTCAGGTGCGCGGAGAGGCCAGCGTGTATAATGGCGCTATACGCAGACGGAGGAGCCGGCGTGCCGGCGCTTCGACGCTACGAGGTGGGCCTATGGATGATGAGGGCGGCAGATCACCGCGGCCTAAGTCGCCATCGGGCGACCCGAAGGCCTACCTGGCGATCATCGGCACGACGGCGCTACTCTGCTTCGCCTGGCTGCTCACAGGCAGCCTCATGCTCACCCTGATCATCATCGCCCTCGGCATGCTCCACCTGGCGCGCCACTTCCCCGGCGCCGAGGCCTTCGTCGCCCGCGATCCTATCCTCGTCTGGCTGCGCCGCAACTCGCTCCTGATCATCATCGGCATCGTGGCGCTGGTGCTGGTGCTAAGGTAGGGCCGAAGCATTCGCGACGCGAATGCTTCGGCCCTACTGCTTCGGCCCTACCTCGAACGACTCCTCCTACCGCCGGTCGGTGAACACCGCCGTGGTGCGCGCCGGGATGGTGAAAGTCCCGGTCGCCCGCTCATAGCTCGCGCCCCGCACCACCGGGTCGTGGGAGCGGGCCAACTCGCGGTGGAGGTAGAGCTGCGTGCCGGCCAGCTCGGCGGCTGTGAAGCTCACCGGCTCATCCGTGGCGTTCACCAGCACCAGGGCCAACTCCAGGCGCCGGTCGATATCGGCGGCGCCCTTGTCGTCGATCTGCATCACGACTAGGCCGGGCAGCTGGTCGGGGCCGGTGTTGAGGAACGTCACCCGCTCCATCACCTGCTGCGCGGTGCGCAGCCGGAAGAGTTCGCTGCTCTTCCTGATCCGCAGCAGCTCGCGGAAGTGCTCGTAGGCGTTCACCATCTCGGCGTTGCCGGGCTTGAGCGCGGTGTTGGCGAGCACCGGCTGCAGCACGCCCCAGTTATCCTGGTTGTCGCCGGCGATCGGCAGGCCCGAGCCCCAGACATGGTCCTGCATGTCCCAGTCCAACCGGTTGAACCAGTCGCCCGAGTTGTAGCTGTTGCGGTCGCCCGACTTGGAGCGCAGGAACTCCTGGCCGGCCTGGAAGAAGGGCACGCCCTGGCCGAGCATCACGATGCTGATGCCCAGGTTCTGCATGCGCACCCGCTCCGCGAGTGTGGCGTCGGCCGGCGCCTTGAGCTGGATGGCGTCGAAGAGGGTCTCGTTGTCGTGGGCCTCGATGTAGGTGATCACCTCCTGCGGGTCCTGGGTGTAGCCGCCCGGCGAGCCGTTGTAATCCACATCCTCGCCCTGCACGACCCGCCCGGCGCTGTTCACCAGCTCGTAGTCAGCGAGGTTGCCGGCCATGCCCACGCGGATCAGGTCGGCGGCGTGGAGCAGGGCAGCCCGCTCGTCGCCTTGAGGCAGGCCGTTCGAGTCGTAGAAGAGGCCGTTGATGAAGCCCTGGCGCCTGGCCTGATCGCCCCTGTCGAAGGGGCCGCCGCCGCGCACCGCGTCGCGCAGCCGGTCGGAGAAGGTGGCGATCCCGGTGCCGGGCATGTTGCGCTGGGTGGCGTTGACGCCGCGCTGCCCGTCGGCCACCTCGCCGAAGTTCCAGCCCTCGCCGTAGAGGAAGATCTTCTTGCCGTCCACGCCGTCCTTCGCCAGGGTCAGGCTATCGAGGGCCTGGCGCACGGCCAGCATGTTCGACTTCAGGTGGTGGCCCATCAGGTCGAAGCGGAAGCCATCGACCTTGTACTCCTTTGCCCACTGCACCAGCGAGTCGACCATGAGCTTCTCCATCATGGCGTGCTCGGTGGCGGTGTTAGCGCAGCAGGTGCTCGTCTCCACGTCGCCCTTCTCGTTCAGGCGGTGGTAGTAACCCGGCACCACCTTGTCGAGCACCGATGTGGGGCCCTGGCCGCTGCCGGAGGTGTGGTTGTAGACCACGTCCATCACCACCCGCAGGCCGATCTGGTTGAGCGAGCTCACCATCTCGCGGAACTCCAGAATCCGCGTGGTGCCGCTGGGGTTGGTGCTGTAGCTGCCCTCCGGCACGTTGTAGTGGAAGGGATCATAGCCCCAATTGAAGCCGTCCTGGTCGCGGATAGCGTTGGCGATCGCCTGCTGCTCCGTGCTGTCGGGCGGCATGGCGGCCAACTCGGGGAAGCGATCCAGGAGCTCGGTGCGCTGAGCGGCGATCTCCTCGATCGTGGCGATATCGAAGGCCGGCAGCAGATGCACGTGGGTCAGACCGTCGCGGGCCAGCTCCCGCAGGTGGCGCATACCGTCGGAGCCTTGGCGGGTGAAGGCGGCGAAGGTGCCGCGCAGCGCCGCCGGCACGCTCTCGTCGGTGATGCTGAAGTCGCGCACGTGCAGCTCGTAGAGCACGATATCCTCGAAGGCGTCGAGCTGCGGCTTCTTCAGGTTGTCCCAGCCGCCCGGCTTCAGGTTCTTGCTGCTCAGATCGACGATCTGGCTGCGGCGGCTGTTGGCAGCCAGGCTCACCGAGTACGGATCGGTGACGAGGTTCGTCTCCACGTTGCCGGTGCTCGGCGCGTAGACCACCACCTCGTAGAGGTAGTAGCTGCCCGTCGCGCTCGCGGGCACGCTCGCCGTCCAGACGCCGCTGGCGCTGTCGAGGCTCATCGCGATGCGCTGGGCATTGGCGGCGGTCTCGCTCGGGTAGAGCAGCAGGCTCACTTGCTGAGCCGTGGGCGCCCAGAGCCGCAGGCTGATAGTGCCCTGGCCCTTCTTGTTCACCAGGGAGAAGTCGGGGCCGAGGGTGACGCTGCGGGCTGCGGAGGCGTAGAGGTTGTCGAGAACGCCCGGGATCTGCACGCCGGTGACCTCGATCACGCCTTGCTCGGCGGTGCGGGCGCTCACCCAAACCTGGCCCTTGAGGATCTCCTTCACCGTCGCAGCGTCTGCGCCGACGGTGAGGGCGGTGAGGTCGGCCAGGTGGGGGAAGCGCGAGCGCTCGGCGGCGTCGAGGCCGGCGGGGTTCAGGCTCAGCGGAAGACTCTCGCCGCCCTGCACCTCGCCGTTGGCGAAGCTGAGGTTGCCGCCGAGGTCGTAGTGGAGCGTGTATGAGATCTGCTCGCTGGCGACGATCGGCCAGGCGATCGTGTCGGCGCTCACCCAGTGGGCTCGCTCCTCCGCGCTCACATCGCCGAGGCCGAGGGCGCAGCCGGGCTGCACCGGCAGCAGATACGGGTAGTCGCCCGGCATCTCCTGGAGGATCCAGATCTCGTTGCCGGTGCTGGCGAGGTTGAGGAACTGGTCGGCCTGCTTGTCCTTCGTGTCGCCGCGGTGCAGGATGTAGGCCCAGGTGGTGGCGTCAGGGGCGAGCGGCACGCGGAAGCCGATCCCGAAGGGGTCCTGCGGCAGATTCGGCCTGAAGGGCTCGGTCCAACTCGGGTTGGGCGTGGCGGTGCCGGCCCAGAGGTGCAGGCCCCAGAAGTCGTTGAAGTTGCTGCTCGAAGGATCGCCGTAGTCGCCCGCGGGGCGATGGTAGCGCAGCGTGACCACGCCCTCAGCCTCGCTGAGCGAGCGGTAGATCCGCTCGTCGCCACTCTTGATCCAGATCGATGGCCGCTCGGCCGGGGTGATGAAGCGATCGGGCTCGGTGTCCTTCGCGCCGGTGGCGCTATTCATCACGATGAAGCCGAGGGGCTTTGTGGCGTCGGTGATGGCGATCCGCACGCTGCGGCCGAAGGCATCGCTCTGGTCAAAGGGGTTGTTGGCGGGCCAGGTCGTGATCTCGCTCGGGTCAACCCCATCGCCCCAGACGTAGGCGCCCCAACCGTCGTAGTTGCCGTCGGGGCGGTTGTAGTGGATCGTCACATAGCCCTGGGCAGCGGCTTGGGAGGGATAGACCGTGGCGTCGCCTGAGTTGACGAAGATCTGGGGCGTCTCCGCCGGGATGAAGAACTGGTCGAGGCCGGGATCCTTCACATCGGTGCCGCTGGAGTTGTTGTGGATGACGATCCCGACCTGCTTCGTCGGGTCGCTGAGCGGGAACCAGGCGAAGGCGCCATACTCGTCGCGGCCAAGGAAGGGGATGGAGCTCGTGTTGTAGTCGTAGCTGCCTTCCACGCCCTCGCCGAACGGGTAGACTGTCCAGCCGTCGTAGTTCCCATCGGGGCGGTGGTAGTGGACGACGGCGTACTCGTAGGTGACGGTGCAGACCGGGGGCACAGCCATGGTGACGGTGCTGGTGGCCGAGTTGAAATTCCCATCGGCGCCGAGCAGGTCGGTGACGACGGCCTTGAAGCTGAGGCTGGCGCCGGCCGGCAGGCCGGTGGTGTCGTAGAAGACGCGGTAGGGCGCGTTGGTGTCGGTGCCGATGTGCTCGTAGGCGCCGCCGTTCACGCTCACGGCGAAGGAGACTTCGGCGAAGGCGTTGCCGCTCACGCTTGCGGCCACCTCCACGCGACCCTGGCCGATCGTGGCGCCGTCGGCCGGGCTGGTGATCGTGATATTTGGCCCGATCTGGCTGCCGCCAGGGTTGCCGGGATTGGCGCTCTGCTGCCGGTAGATCACCACGCCGAGAGCGGGCACGGTGAGGCTGAGCCTGCCGGCGGCGTCGGTGGTGAGGCTGCCCGTGGCGCCGTAGATGGCGTCGAAGCCGCTGCTCTTCGCGAAGGTGGGGATGCTGACGCTGCGGGGCTCCTCGGCGTTGTTGAGGGCCACCACATACTCCACCTTCTCGTCGCGGTCGATGCGGGAGAAGGCGTAAACGCCGGCGCCGCCGCCCTCGCTGAGCCGCTCGATCTGCGCGCCGGTCTGCAGGGCGGGGTTGGCCTTGCGCAGGGCGGCGAGCTCCTTGAGCGCGAGATAGATGGGGTGGGAGGTGTTGTAATTATCGACGGCGGTGGTGCTGTCGGTGCCGATCAGGTCGTCGTCGTTGTAGCTGGGCACTTGGCTGGCAAAGAGCGACTGGCGGGCGTCCTTATCGTTGCCGTCGCCGGTGAAGCCCTGTTCGTCGCCGTAGTAGATGATCGGCACGCCGCGGGCGGTAAACATCAGGCCGTAGCCGAGCAGCATGCGCTGGATGCGCTCCTGGTCGCTGCCGATGTCGCCGCAGACGCACTGCATGCGGCTGCCGATGCGGCCGATGTCGTGGTTGCCGAGGAAGGTGGGCAGGTCGTAGGCGTTATCGTCGGGAGTGGTGTAGTGATCGTCGCCGGCGAACAGCCCGCTGAGGCGGCCGGGGCCGGCGCTGCCCACGGCGAAGTCGCCCGCCGAGTAGTTGAAGTCGAAGTCGAGCACGGCGGGGAACTCGCCCTCGCGGGTGTAGGTGCTGAGGAAGGCAGGGTCGCCGCTGAAGACCTCGCCGAAGATGAAGAAGTCGGGCTTCCCTTGGGAGGCGGCGAAGTCGCGGATGGCGGGCACGAACTTCTGCCAGAACTCCAGGTTGACGTGCTTGACCGTATCGACGCGGAAGCCATCCACGCCGAACTCTTCGATCCAGTACTTGTAGATCTCGACCATCCCGCTCACGACTTCGGGACGCTCGGTGAAGAGCCCATCCAGCCCGACGAAGTCGCCGTAGAGGTCGCCCTCGCCGCCGTCGAAGGGCGCGTCGCCGCGGTTGTGGTACATCGTGACGTCGTTGAGCCAGGCGGGCACCTTGACGGTGGCATCCTCGGGGGTGCGGAAGAACGGGCGCTTGGGGAAGCTGTAGCGGTTCAGCTCGGGGAAGGCCGGGGCGTCGAGGTAGTCGCGGTCGTCGAAGATATTGCCGCCGGCGTCGCGGTAGGGGAAGTCGGCGCGGGAGACATAGCTGTAGTTCCCGCCCTCGTAGTCGATCACGTCGGCGGTGTGGTTGGTGATGATATCGAAGAAGACGCGCATGCCCTCGGCGTGGGCGGCGTCGATTAGCGCCCGCATCTCATCGTTGGTGCCGAAGTGCGGGTCGATCTGCGTAAAGTCGGTGATCCAGTAGCCGTGGTAGCCGGCGGAGCAGGTGGGGACGGACGGCGGCTGGGCCGGGTCGCACTGGACAGCGCGATTCTTGAACATCGGCGTCATCCAGATCGCGGTGACGCCGAGCTCCTTGAGGTAGGGGATCTGGGCTTGAAGGCCGGCGAGATCGCCGCCGTGGTAGTAGCCCTTATCGTCTGGCTTGAAGCCGGTCGCGAGCGCGTCGCCCGTGAGGCCGCCCGTGTCGTTGCTGGCGTCGCCCCTGGCGAAGCGGTCGGGCAGCACAAAGTAGAAGACCTCATCCTGGTTCTCGGGGTTGCTCACGGGGGCGCGGATGAGGGCAGCGTCCTCGGGCGGGGGCGGGCTGGCGACATGCACCGACGGGATGTTGGTGGCGCTGTCGAAGCTGAAGGTGACGGCGATGCCGGCGGCGCCCACGCTGAAGGGGATGTTGTCGGGGCCGCCGCCCTGGCCGTAGTTAGGGTTGGCCCAACTCTCGTTGGTGGCGATCTTGAACTCGTAGCTGCCGGCGGGGAGCTGGTCGGTGCTGAAGGTGTAGACGCCGTCGCCGTCCACGTCGCTCATGAGCGTCTGGAGGCACTCGGGTTGCCAGTCGCCGGCGCAGCCGAGCTCGTCGTTGAAGCTGCCGGGGACGGTGTAGATGGTGTTGGCGACGCTATTGGCGATGTAGTGGGTCTTGTGGTCGTAGTAGAACTTCACCGCGCCCGCGGCGGGGAGGCTCAGGCCGAAGTTGGGGCCATCCTGCTGAAAGTTGGAGCCGTAGTTCTCGGCCCAGTTGCCGTTGATGGCGACCTTGAACTCGTAGTTGCCGGCGGGGATGGGGCCGAGCTCGCGGGCCCAGACGCCGTTGCCTTGGGGGAGGAGGTCGTTGGGATGGGGCGGGTTCGGGGTGGCGGGGATGCTGCCGGCGGGGCCGTGGCAGGATGGCTGCCAGTTACCATCGCCCTCGGTGCAGCCAAGGGCTGCACCGAAGCTGCCGGGGACCGTGACGCGGGTAGGGCCGGGGGTGTGGCTGGCGCGGGCGCTCTGGGGGAGGGCGCCAGGCATACCGACAAGGCCGGCGAGGAGAGCGAGGGCGCAGAGAAGCTGCGCGAGCCGCCGCGGCGTCCGTCCGTTCATCCGTGGCTCCTTCATTGGTACGGGTTCGGCCGGGCCAGGCGCGGCGCTGCGCCATGCCTCGGCGCCTCACGCAGAGACAGCACGACCCTGAGGGAGCCGGGCGCGGCAGCGCGGCGCGTTACGGAGCGGCCCCCACTGGCTGGCGGCGTTAAACGGTTGTTTAATGAGTTGCGTATGGGAGTCTATGCGCTGTCGTATTGGCCTGTCAAGGGACGAGGGATGAACGTTCTGTCATCCGGGGCGCAAGCGCTTCGCGCCACTGCGTCCGCCGCCACTCCGCCACAGGCAAGCTTTCCAGAATCTGGTGTGAAGAAGCGCTGGCACAACCGATGCTCGCACATCACCCCGACCGGAGATCTGCCGCCAGCCGAGGCAGATGGCTCTGCCCGACAATGAGTCGGGTACGCCGCCAACCGCCGGCACGGTACGGCCCTCCTACTTGGGGGTGGTCCGGAGGGGGCAGCCGCCCCCTCCGGCGGGGGCGTGGGGGGAAGCGCCCCCACAAAGGCACGCACCGTGCAGGTGGTACTGGTATGGGGCATCGCCCCAGCAAGCCGGGACGTGGGGCAAGCGCCCCACAAACACACCCGCCACCCGGGCGGCCCGGCTCAACCCACGAGCAGGCCGCGCCCCTCGAGGATAGCGCGCAGCGCCGGCCCCACCTGCGCGGCAATCCTCGGGCTCGCATAGCCCACCCAGCTCACCGGCGTGCGCACATCGAGGGGGGCGCTCAGCGGGCGTCCGGCAGGGTCGGTGATGACCAGGCCAGCCTCGCGGCCGATCAGCTCGACGCAGACGTCGTAGGGATGGCAGCAGATGCCGAGGGCCCGGCCGCGCTCCCGCAGCAGCGGCTCGATCAGTGGGCGTAGATCGGCCACCCAGCGGTCATGGCCCATCAGCAGCTCGTAGAGTTGGCCGCCCGTCGAGATGTACTGGTCCTCGAAGGCCAAGGCCACGCCCGGCGGCTGGGGGCCGAGCAACTGGACGATCAGTTCCTCCTCGATGGCGGCGAGGATATCGCGGCCGCCGGGGAAGAAGCGGCTGATGCTGCCATAGCCGTAGAGCAGGTCGGTCGCCTGCGAGGGGCGGGGCGCCAAGGGCTCCGCGATGCCCGTCAGGCGGTTCAGGCGCTCGCCGCCCACGCCCTCGCCGCGACTGGCCCAGAGCTGGTCGCAGAGATGCTGCTTGACGAGCGGGATCTCGGTCATCAGGGCGAGCTCGATGTCAGTCAGGTTCGTTTGGGGGCCGCGGTTAGGCGCCACGCCGGTGAGGATAAAGGCCGGCCGCTTCTGGTACATCAGCCCACGGGTGCCGTCGATCGGATCGACGATCACCCGCAGCGCAGCGGCGGCCTCCGGGGTGCCCGCCGGCAGCACTACCTGGCCGCTCTCGCCAAGGCCCTCTGCGATCAGCACCATTGGCCAGCGTTCGGCGAGCTCCGCGAACTGTTCCAGCAGCGTCAGCTCGCTCACCCGGTCGATGGCGAAGATCGTGTCGCCGCCCTCCTCGGCCACAGCCTCGGCCAGCTGCTCCAGGGCCTGGCGTTCGGTGGCGAAGACCACGGCGTCGCGGATGGCGGCGTGGATGGCGCGCAGCGCCTCGAGGAGCTCCTCACGGTCAGGGATCACCATGTCCTCGCTTTGTAGCAGGCGGCGCGGCTCCCCTTCGCCGCACGTGGGAGAGGCGGGCCTGGCGGCGTTCTAATGTTGAGACCTGCGGATCGATTGCGCCCCCGGGCGAACGCTGCCTTTATATGGCGCTCGGAACGTACGGCCGAAGCATTCGCTCCCAACTGCACCCGTACCTCGCAGGCGACCTGGAGCGAATGCTTCGGCCATACGGGCCTTCCGAAAAATCTCCGTGGCTCTAAACAGAACCACAGATGTGATACAGCCATTCAGGCGCCGAGGATACCGTCGATCGCCGCCAGCTCATCCGCGCTCAGCGGGGCCGCCCGCAGGGCGCCGACGGCGTCGTCGAGCTGGGCAGGCCGGCTGGCCCCGATCAATGCCGAGGTAACCACCGGATCCCGCAGCGCCCAGGCGAGGGCGAGTTGGGCCAGGCTCTGGCCGCGGGCCTTGGCGAACTCGTTCAGGCGGCGAATCTTCGCGAGGCGCTCCTCGGTGAGAAGTGCCGGCCGCAGGAAGCCGTGGGCCTTGGAGGCGCGGGAGCCCTCGGGGATGCCGTCGAGGTATCTGTCGCTCAGCATGCCCTGGGCCAAGGGCGAGAAGACGATGCAGCCGATCCCCTCATCGCGCAGCGCTGGGAAGAGGTCGGCCTCGATCGCGCGGTCGAACATGTTGTAGCGAGGCTGATGGATGAGGAGCGGAGTGCCGAGCTCCCGCATGATCCTGGCGGCCTCGCGGGTGCGCTCGCCGGAGTAGTTGGAGATCCCGGCGTAGAGCGCCTTGCCGCTACGGACGATCTGGTCGAGAGCGCCCATCGTCTCCTCAAGCGGCGTTTCCGGGTCGGGCCGATGGTGATAGAAGATGTCCACGTAGTCGAGGCCCATACGGCGCAGGCTCTGGTCGAGGCTGGCGACAAGATACTTGCGCGAGCCCCAATCGCCGTAGGGGCCGGGCCACATGCCGTAGCCGGCCTTGGTGGAAATGATCAGCTCATCGCGGAAAGGGGCGAGGTCGCTGCGCAAGATCCTGCCGAAGGTCTCCTCGGCCGAGCCGGGTGGGGGGCCATAGTTGTTCGCGAGGTCGAAGTGCGTGATGCCGAGGTCGAAGGCGCGGCGCAGCATGGCGCGGGCGTCCTCAGGGCGATCGACGCCGCCGAAGTTGTGCCAGAGGCCGAGGGAGATGGCGGGGAGCTTGAGGCCGCTGCGGCCGCAGCGGTTGTAGGTCATGGAATCGTAGCGCTCGGTGGCGGGCGTGTACATGGCTGCTCCTGCTGTCGCAAAGGTCGCAGCCTCATCCTACACGATCTTCGCCGGGCGCTCGGCTACCGCAGCACCACTCGCCCGCCCTCCAGGCGCTCCACCTGAACCAGCGCCCCAACCGGCACGCCGAGCTCCTCGAGCGGGGCGCGCCCCTGCTGGAAGAGCTTCTCGACAACAAAGACCGCGGCCACAAGTGTGGCCGCGGCCTCCGCTACCAACTCCGCAAGGGCGACAGCCGTGCGCCCGTTCGCCAGGAAATCGTCCACCAGCACAACCCGCGCGCCGGCCGGCAGATAGCGGGCCGAGATCACGAGCCGGGCGTAGCCGCCTTTCGTGGGCGAGGGCACGAGGCGCGAGAGCGCCGGCGCCTCGACCTCCGGCGAGTATTTCTTGGCATAGACCAGGGGCACCCCGAGGGATAGAGCTGTAGCCAGGGCCGGGGCGATACCGCTGGCCTCCGCCGTGAGCACCAGCTCGGGGCGGAGCGGCGCTACCCGCTCGGCCAGTGCCTCGCCGATGCCCCGCATTAGCTCAGGCTCGATGCGATGATTCAGGAAATGGTCGATCTTCAGAATGCGATCATCGATCACCGTCGCCTCAGCCTGCACCCGCCGCACCAGCGGCATATACGGGACTGAGAGGGCGGCGCGCAGGGTGGCATCTGCGGACGACACGGGCGCTCCTTTCGGCTCAGGAAACGCCGCCATACTACCACATCCGCGGCGCGCTGCGTTACGCCGCGTCGATCAGCCGGGGCGGGCGGGGCTGCAGGCTCACCGCTGCGCGGCGCTGAGGGGCCGCGTCGCTCTCGGCCGGCTGTGTCTTGATGATCGGCCCTTGCTCCAGGCGTGTGCGGGTCAAATAGGTCCAGTAGATCGCCGCGGGGAAGACGCGGCCGCGCCGTGGGTTCGGGTGGGGGTTGACTTCAGGGCTGCTGTACCAGCGACGTGGTTTCATCGGGGTGGCTCCACGACTCTGTGTCTGGCAGGGCGATCGACGACAGCCAGTCGTAAACGTCTTACAATTTACAGGCGATAATGCTACTTATGACTGTCGTACTATGGCTTTGGGGACATAACGGGGAGAGGGTTTTCCCTCTCCCCGTTGTAAAATTGGAACGCCATTATACAAGGCGCCATGCAGCCTGTCAATGAGGACACGGGGCCCAGATTCAAACGACAATCCCCCCTCGCGACGGCCATGAGGGGGGATCGATGGGGAGCAGCGATTGGCTTACGGGGGCAAGGCCGGCAAGACGACATGGTGTTGCGCGCCTACAGCAAATCTCGAAAGCGGTGGCCTGCGTTGCAAGGCTGGATGGCGTTGGTCTGCAATCCGCCTTGCAGTTCTCCCGCTACCGGCCGCGGTTGCGATTCCGCAGGAACGGCGGGATATCGAGATCGTCGCCGCTGGTGAAGTTGGGCGCCACGCGGGGCTGGGCCTGCGGCTGCAGGGGAGCCTGCTGCGGCGTCTGGCGCTGCGCCGGCATCTGCTGAGGGTGCTGGGCGGTGGCATGGCCCGTGCTCGTCGCCGCCGTCGGGTAGGAACGCGTGCGCTGCACGTTGCTCGGCCGGTTCAGATCGAAGCCGGTGGCGATCAGCGTGATCTTCACCTCGCCGGGCGGGAAGCTCGGGTCGATCACGGCGCCGACCATGATATGGGCGTCCGGGTCCACCTGCTTGGAGACGATATCGGCGGCCTCGTAGACCTCGAGGATGCCCAGGTCCTCGCCGCCCGTCACGTTGAACAGCACGCCGCGGGCGCCGTCGATGCTCACCTCCAACAGCGGGCTGGCGATCGCCTGGTTCACCGCGTCCACCATGCGGGCGTCGCCGCGGCCGTGGCCGATCGCCATCAGGGCCGAGCCCTGCTGGGCCATGATCGTCTTCACATCGGCGAAGTCCAGGTTGATCAGGCCGCGCTGCGTGATCAGGTCGCTGATGCCCTGGATGCCCTGGCGCAGCACGTTATCGGCCATCTCAAAGGCCTGGGTGAAGGTGGTGTTCTTGCTGGCCGTCTGCAGCAGCCGGTCGTTGGGGATCACGATCAGCGTGTCCACCACCGGGCGCAGCTGCTCGATGCCCTGCTCGGCCAGCTTGCGACGGTGGTTACCCTCGAAGGTGAAGGGCCGCGTGACCACGCCCACCGTCAGCGCGCCGAGATCGTGGGCGATCCCGGCGATGATCGGCGAGGCGCCCGTGCCGGTGCCGCCGCCCATACCGGCGGCCACGAAGACCATGTCGGCGCCCTTCAGCTGCTCGTAGATATCCTCCTGGTTCTCCTCGGCGGCCTTCTGCCCGATCACCGGGTTGCCGCCCGAGCCCAGGCCGCGGGTGAGCTTATCGCCGATGCGGATGCGGGTGGGCGCCAGCGAGTGCATAAGCGCCTGCACGTCGGTGTTGATCGTGTAGAACTCCACGCCCTGCACGCCGTCGGCGATCATGCGGTCCACGGCGTTCGAGCCGCCGCCGCCCACTCCCACCACTTTGATCTGCGCGAAATCCTCGAGTGTGAAGCCGTTGTTGTTGCGGTCGACCATGGTTTCCTCCGTAGTCCGTAGTCCGTACGCCGTAGTCCGTATGCCGTCGCCTCCCCGACACCGTGCCTCATCCTCTGCCTCGTAGCCGGTCCGCTGCAGAGCGGACGACGGACTACGGACGCGGACTACGGCAGAAACTCCCGGAGCCAGCCCTTGAAGCGTTCGTAGACATTGCCCCATCCCTGGCGCTCGTCGGTGCGGTGGATGGGTCCGAGCATCGACAGCCCGTGGCGGGCGCCCCAACGCAGCAGGCCGACGCCTGTCGCGTAGGAGGGGCTGTCGAGCGAGTCGTTCAGGCCGCTCAAATCCGTCGGCACACCGATGCGAACCGGCATCCCCAGCATGTCGCGCATCAACTCGTCGAAGCGGCTCAGCTGGGCGGCGCCGCCGGTGAGGACGATCCCGGCGGGGAGCATGCCCTCGTAGCCGCTGCGCTTGATCTCGTTGTATATGAGCTCCACCACCTGCTCGGCGCGGGCCTGGATGATGTCGTTGAGCAGATGGCGGCTGATCTTCTGCTTCTCGCCAACCGTCAGGGTATCGATCTCGATCTGATCGTCGCTGTCGGCCTCCGCAGGCGGGTCGCCGGCGATGGCGCTGCCGTAGCGGATCTTCAGGTACTCGGCCGTGTTGTGGGGCGTGTGCAGCACATAGGTGATATCGTTGGTGAAGTGGTTGCCGCCCACCGAGATCACGCTGGTGTGCCAGACGCCGCCCTGCACGAAGATCGCGATGTCGGTGGTACCGCCGCCGATATCAACCAGCATCACGCCGCGATCCTTATCGTCGGCGGTGAGGCAAGCCTCGCCCGATGCGAGCGGCTGGAGGATAAGGTCGTCGATCTCGACGCCGGTCTTCTGGACGCTGCGGATGAGGTTCTGGATGGCCATCACCTCGCCGGTGACGATATGGGTTTCCACCTCCAGCCGGAAGCCGCTCATGCCGATCGGATCGCGGATGCCCTCGTGGCCGTCCACCACATAGGCCCGCGGGATCACGTGGATGATCTCCCGTTGGGTGGGGATGGCGACGGCCTGGGCCGACTCGACGGCGCGGGCCACGTCGTTACGCGTGATCTCGTGGTCGGGGCGTTGCACGGCCACCACGCCGCGGCTGTTCAGCGAGGAGATATGGCGGCCGCTCACGCCCACGAAGGCGGTACCGATACGGTAGCCGCTCAGGCGCTCGGCCTTCTCCACGCTGGCGCTGATGGCGCTCATGGCGTCGTCGATATTTACGACCACGCCCTTGTCTATGCCTTTGCTCGGCGTGAGACCGACGCCGAGGATATTCAGCTTGCCTGTGTCGGAGGCCTGGGCGACGATGGTGCAGACTTTGGTGGTTCCGACATCAATTCCTACGATCGTGCGCTGCATAGGCGTTCTCTCGCTTCGAGCTCGTCGCCGCTGCGACCAGCTGAAGGTGTGCTCTAGGGTTCGGTGAGCTCCGGGGTGGTTCCTTGCGGCGCGGCAGGCGCCGTGTTCTGATAGAAGGGCGTTGCGGGCCGCAGGTCGAGGTAGGTGAAGGGCGTCCCGTCGGCGAGCAGCACCTCCAGAATAGCGAGCTTGCGCTGCAGCTCCTCGCTCCGGCCGAAGACGATCGTCTGGCCCTGAGGCGAGCGCACATAGACGCCCAGGCCGTAATCCCAGCCAATCTGGGTCGGCGTGAGCCCAAGCTCCACGGGGAGGCGCAGCGCCAGGCTCTGAGCCAGGCGTACGGCATCAATATCGATCTGGTCGTTGGGTTCAAGCTGCATGTGCGAGCTATCGGTGATCACAAGAACGTCGGCCGGGGCGGCTTCCCGCGCAGGGCCGAGCACTTTGCCGCTGCCGTCCACCAGATACTGCACGCCGCCGGCCTGCCAGCGCACCTCGGGCTGTCGCTCCACCAGGCGGATCACAGCCTGGTCGGGCAGGGCGAGCTCTAGGCTTGCTGAGGCGACATAGGCGTTCTCCCGCAGGCGGGCCACAGCCTGCTCGGTGTCCACGAACCAGATCGGGCGCCCCACCACCCCGGCGAGCTCGGCCACGGCATCGGCGTCAAGGGCGCTATTGCCCTCCACCAGCACCTGCTGCACGCTGAAGCGCGGGTCGGTGAGCAGGTAGCCGAGGGCGCCGCACGCGGCGAGACAGAGCGCGAGCCCCACGGCGCGCCCGCTGCCGAGCCACTCGAGCAGCCAGCGGCGCGGACCGGGCAGCGCCTGCTGGCCCGCAGCGGCGAACGCCGAGGGCACCATCGCTGTCTGCGCCCGGCCCCGGCGCTGCTGCCGGCGGGCGTTGATCCGCTCGCGCGTGTTCGGGGGGTTGTATTCCATAGGGTTCTCTGCGTCTGTCGTTGGGGGCGGTCGTCTCGGGCGGCCACGATGGGTCGCCCCTACGTTTCGCCTCGGGCGGCCACGATGGGTCGCCCCTACGTTTCGCCTCGGGCGACCACCACGGGTCGCCCCTACGTCTCGCCTGCGGGGTTACGCTGCTGCCTCCGCTCGATCGCCAACTCGATCAGCCGATCCAGCAGCGCCGGGTAATCCAGACCGCTGGCAGCCCACATCTTGGCGTACATGCTGATCGGCGTGAAGCCAGGCATGGTGTTCACCTCGTTCAGCCAGAGCTCGCCGCTTTCCTTGTCGAGCAGGAAGTCCACCCTGGCCAGGCCCGCGCCATCGATCGCGCGGAAGGCCTCGATCGCCAGCGCGCGCACCCGCTCGGTCAGCGCCGGGTCGA
>DAOUGF010000418.1:0-13101 GCA_034429295.1 Chloroflexaceae bacterium | reverse complement strand
GTACGAGAACGGCCAGGTGATCGCCCAGGACACCTTCCCCACCGAGTTCAGGCCCTGGCCCGACATCTACGTGCGCGGCATCGGGTAGGTTCGCCGCGCCGCTGACGTTCCGTACCCCGCCATCAGAAGGGCAGGCGCCCGCCCTTCTGAACTCCCGCGCCGAGGGGCGGGCTCTAAAGCTGACGCCCACCGGGACAAAGAGCACGAGTGAGGGACGGAGGAGAGGGCAGCCCTTAAAGTGTCGGCGTCGGCTCGGGAGTCGGCGCCACCGGCGCAGGTGCCGTCGGCTCTGGCTCAGCGGTCGCCGTTGGTTCGGCGGTCGCGGTCGGTGGCTCAGATGTCGCTGTTGCCGGCTCGGCGGTCGCCGTTGGTTCGGGGATCGCCGGATCAGCTGTATTCACGGGCGAAGGTTCAGGCATGGCTGGGGTGAGCATTGGCGAAATAACGGTAATAATCACTTTTGCATCTACTGTGTTGCCAACCCAATCGGAGAACGTAACAGTAAAACTGTCCACGCCATGAAAAAAGTAGGATGATGGAAGGTAGGTGAGCAGATAATCCCCATAAAGCTTCCCTCCTTGCTCGGTTTCGCGTTGTTTTAACGAGAACTTTAGCGGACCAACCAGACCTTCAACTGTTGATACTATCATACTCATATCAATTTGCATCAGATCATCTGCGGAGAATGTTATCGAAAATGGCATAACTTGTCGCGGAGGTTTCACAATTCCAGACGACAACTCACCAAGAGTAACATCAAAAACCAATGACGCTTCGCCACAAGCATTTTCGGGATCGCAGACCTGATAGGTAAACTCATCACTCCCAATAAAACCCCAGTTAACCACAGAATAATGTAGCTTCTCACTCGACTCTTCATCAGATGGATCAAACGTTTCGTACAAGATCCTGCCATTTGCCGTTGCGTTATTCTCAAACTTAAGTGTTACGACTGTTAAGGGGTGATCAGGATCGATACCTTCGAACAACAACATATTACTCGGCTCATCAATTACCTCGCTAGGCCCCCAAGGGCGATTACTCAAGTCAAGAGTGATCAACCTATCCCTTGGCCGCGGCGCATCGTTCACCGGGCTAAGCGTCGCGGTGATCACCCCAGTGCCACTATTGCCTTCACTATCCGTAACGATAAAGCGGAAGCTATCCTCGCCGAAGTAGTCGGCGGGCGGCGTGTAGCGGATCCCGTCGACGGTCATCTCGACGGCGCCGCCCCTGGCGCTTGTGTCGCTCGCAGTCGCGAATTGGAGCGAGGCGGGATCGAACGGCTGCTGGAGCTGAGCTTGGGTACCCGCGGCTGAGGGCGCACCGGCTGAGCCGGAGAATCCCGTCGAGCTCACGCCCACCACGCTGCGGGCGAGCTCGGCCAGCGAGAGGAGGATCTCCTGGTCCTCGTCGCTGGTCAGCGTGATCGGCCGCACTTCCAGCAAGCCGCCCGGCGACACGATCACCTGCACCGTGGCCGATGCGACGGCCTGCCCATCGCTGATCGTGTAGCTGAAGCTATCCTCGCCGCTGAACCGGATCCGCGGGCTGTAGGTGATCGTGCCGTCCGAGGCCAGCTGAACAGTGCCGCCTTGGACGCTCGGCCCGGCTGCGACAATGGTGAGTGGGTCGCCGTCGGGATCGAGGTCGTTGCTCAGAAGCTGGCCAGGCGCGAGCGTGAGCACTTGGCCCATCCCGAGCGCGAAGCTATCGGCGGCGGCCTGCGGCGGGCGGTTGGCGGGCGCCCCGCCTGCCGGCTGGCCGGCAGAGATCACTGTTTCGGGCGCACCGGCCGGCTGCTCAGGCGCGGCCGGCACGGCAGAGCTTTCGGGCGGGAGTGGGGCAGCGCCTCCTGGCTGCTCCGGCACGGCCGGCGTGAGAGCAGGCACTGCCACGGCCGTGGGCTGCGCCAGCGCCGTGCTGCTCGCGACTGCCGCGGGCTGAACCGTCGAAGGCTGTGCGTCGAGCGACCGTGGCGCCGCCAGGAACGGCCAGAGCTGCGCGAACGTCAGGAGCAGGATGAGCGTATTGGCGGCGGTGGCGATGGGCCAGCGCCGCGCGACGTAGCTGCGCCGGCCTCGCCCCAAGGCGGGCGGGAGCGGCAGCTGGAGGAGCTCGAGGTTAGTGCGGGTGACCTCGATGCCCAGGGTATCGCCGAGGCGCTCACGGATGCGCAGCGCCTCGCCGAGATCGCGGCCGGCGGCCGCGCGGTCGTCGAGCAGCCCCGCCCGCGTGCCGCGCTGGTGCAGCGCCCAGGCGAGCAGAGCCTGGTCGCCGCTCTCCCGCGCCGCCACCACGCTCCAGTCGATCGCCTGGCCCCAAGCGTCCCAGCGGCCGCTCAGCAGCAGCGCCGGTTGGAGGACCCGGGCGAGTGCGCCGGCCCGGGCGGCCTCGCCAGCGCCAAGCAACGTCTCCAGCGCCCCCATCAGGTTGCTACGCTGAGCAGAGATCCAGCGCAGATCGCCTTGGCGGGCCATGGCCGCGTCGAAGAAGAAGGCCGCGGCCCGCGCGCGGACGGCGCCCTCAGGGATAAGCGCCTGCAGCACCTCGCGCAGGCTATTGGAGGCAATGTGGTAGCTGCCTGCCACCAGCTCTAGCTCCGTCAGGCGGCCGAGGGCCGCCCTGAGGGCCGCCGGGTCGCCGCCCGTCACCGCAGCCAGGCCCGCCAGGTCGAGATGAGCGCCGCGCACGTGGGCCAGCGCGCCGAGCACAGCGCGCTCCAGGGGTGCAAGCACCGCCAGGCAGCAGCGGGCGATCCGCTCGAGGGCGGTACCGCGCTTGGCAAGCCGGTCGAGGCCCCCAAGGAGCCGTGCCGGCGCGAGCGGCGGCCTCCCCTGCGCGGGGCGCAGCAGGCGGCCAGCCAGGCGCAGCGGCAGCGGCTGGTCGTCGAGCGCGGCGCAGATCGCGTCGAACTCCTCCACAGAAGGATCATCCGGCGCCCGGCCCGCCGCCTCCGTGCAGAACGCCAGCGCATCGGCGCGGGGCAGCGGGCCAAGCTCGAGCCTGCGCACGGTGTCGAGGCCGGCCCACGGCCCGGCAGCGTAGACCAGGCTATTGCCAACCAGATCGATGATGGTTTGGAGCTCCGGCGCGGCCAGCGGCGGGAGATGGTCGAGCAGCACGAGGGCTTGGAGATCGCCGAGATAGACCTGGGCCTCCGCCCGCTGCGGCTTGTAGCCGGCGGCGTAGAAGCATTGGAACAGCTCTTGGATTAGATCGTCGAGGCCAGGGGGCGGCCAGACGCCGCGCAGGTCGAGGAACGCCACGCCATCGGGCTGGCGGTAGGCCGCCGGAGCGTTCGCGCCCTTGCGCAGCAAGGCGCTGAGCCCGCAGCCCGGCGGGCCGCAAAGCCAGGTAGGAGTCCGCTCGACGGCGGCGTGCTCCATAGTTATGAGGGGCGCCTCGCGATTGCGGAAGCCGACGCTGGCGCGGGGCGGCGTGGTGCGGATCGTTCGGTGCCGCTCAGGCGCGGCAGCCTGCGCCGGGCGCAGCGCGGCCCCGGCGCCGCTGGGCACCGCCTCCAGATAGCGCGTCTGCCCGTCGAGGTCGGCGGCCGTAATGATCGGCGTAACCAGGGTGATATGGTTAATATCGCGACCAGCCACGTCGCGGAAGGTCACATCACCGTACTGGCTGCCCGCACCAAAGCTGACCACGCCTCCCGCTACCGTCACGCTCCGGCCCTCGAGGGCGCTGGCTGCCTGTGCGACAGCGGACAGCGTGTTCTGATCGGGTGGCAGATCGGTGGGCGCACCCTTATGAGCACTCAGCAACTCCGTGAGAGCATGTGCGAACTCCGCCGCGCGAGGACGCAAATGCTCCGGCAGTTGGGTGAGCAGCACGTTCTGCAGCGCCGCCTCTGCACTCATCATTCACTCCGCACGCGTAGGCCGAAGCGACACTACTGCCACCTCCAACTGCCTTCACTCGTGAGCAGTCGTCAGCACGCCACTATTTATTTTCACACCTGGGAAGTATTCCTATTATACACGATAGTTCAATGATGTTCTAGCTCCTGGCGCAGGTCCCATTCCGCCTGCGCTCTCATGGATCCTCCGCGGCCCCTGGAAAAATCCTCCCGCCCATCGTTCTAATCTGCACGCTCCACTTGAGAGATCTGGCCCCTAGCACAGCGCCATCCGCGTTCCCGCGGCGTTGAGTAAGCGCCCCAGTTGACCGGGAGCTCGCTCGTCGCCGCTTTCTGCTGCGAACAGTGTTGCTCGACAGCGACCCAGAAAGGAGAAGCGAGATGGCGCTCAGATCGCGAACCGTCCGGCTCGCCGCCCTGCTCCTCATCGCCGCCGTGGCCCTGGCCACGGCCTCGGCGGTTCCTCCCGCCCGCGCCCAGGACGCCCCGCAGGTCGCTTACGTCTACAACAGCGACACAGTCAGCCGCGACAGCTTCAAGGCCGAGCTCGAACTGCGCGGCTTCGCATTCACCCCGATCACGCTGGCGGAGGCGAACGCCGACGCGCCCGACCCCGACTTCAGCCAGTACGATGTCATCATCATCGCCCACGACACCGGCGACGTGGCAGGCGCGGCGGGCTGGCTCGGCGGCCAACTGGCCCGCGACCGGATCGTGCGGGCTATGCGCTACACGGTAGGCATAGGCTTCGGCGGCGCCCAATTCTTCGATATCGATCTGCTCGGCCTGCAGATCGGCTTTAGCAACGGCATCACCGGCCTGAGCCGCGGCGTGCAGGCGGTGAACCCCGGCGACCCAGCCTGGCTCGCGCCCAACGCCGTCCCGCTCGCCCCCGATGGCTCGGTGCGGCTCTACACCGGCGAGGTGGGCGGGCGCTTCGCCAACCCTGACGTGCTCACCAACGTCACCCTGATCGGCCGCGTGCTCGCCCCCGGCGGCGACGGCTCCGTCTACCCGCTGGCCGCCGAGCTCAACCCGCAGCTGAACAACACCTGCTATCTGCTCTGGGGTCACCGCGGCGCCCCCGCCTTCATGACGCCGGAGGGCCGCGACACGCTGGAGAACCTGCTGCGCGACCAGCCCTGCGACAGCGAGCAGAACCGCCCGCGGGCCGATGTGGCGATCACCAAGAGCGCCCCCAAGAGCGCCACTGTCGGCCAGAACCTCACCTACACCATGGTCATCAGCAACAACTTCCGGCTCGCCGCGCCGCAGGTGATGGTGGAGGACACTCTGCCTGCCAACACGACGCTCGTCTCCGTCACGCCGAGCCAAGGTAGTTGCCGCAGCGGGCCGCGCCGCGTCGTCTGCGCCTTAGGCGACCTCGCGGGCGGCGCCAGCGCCACGGTGACGCTTGTGGTCAAGCCGACCGAAGTTGGCACCCTGGTGAACGTGGCCCGCGCGGGCGGACGTTTCGAGGATCTCGACCCGAACAACAACAGGGCCGAGGCGACGACGGAGGTGGGCCTGCCGTCCACCACCCCAGTGCTGCGGGCGCTGCCCTACAAACCGCTGATCAACGAGATCATCTACCCGGTCCCGGTCAACGATCTCTCGATCCACGGCATCGAGATCACCCAGGGCATCCAGTGCTTCGACACCAGCGCGGGCCTGACGACCTGCCCCGACAACTCGCTGCCCATGGTGAACCGCAAATCCACCGTGGCGCGCATCTATCTGCGGGTGAGCGGCGCCTCAAGCTCGCTGAACAACGTGCCGGTGCGCCTGGTGCTGATCGACGCGAACAACGTGGAGTACGTGGTCAACACCGTGGGCAAGGCGCTCACCTATATCGACCGGGCCAACGCCAGCAGCAGCGCCAACGTCTACTTCACCGTGAACTTCAACGGCACGGTGCCCGTGCGCTACTACGCGATCGTGGACCCGAACGGCACGATCGCCGAGACCAACGAGAACAACAACCGCTTCCCGGCCGTCGGCACCCGCACGATCAACTTCACGGCCAGCAAGACGATGAAGATCATCGGCCAGCGGCTGCGCTACCACCCCAGTGGCTACACGGGCACGCAGTACGCCGGCGGCTGGGCGGTGAACGGCGGCGCCGCCGACTGGTTCGAGCAACTGCTGCCCATCCGCAACAACGGGATCACCTACCAGGTGGCGAGCGGCTACCTCAACTGGACCACGACGCTCAACACGGCGGGCCAGCACGCCCTGATCGGCCACCTCAACAACCGCTGGATCATGCAGAACGTCTTCGCCTGGCTCTTCGGCAGCGGCGCCTACACCGGCGCGCGCCACGTCTACGGCTGGGCGCCGAACGACGGCTACAGCGGCGGCCACGCCGATATGCCCGTCTACCCCCACGCTGGCGGCCTCGGTGTGGTGGGCATCGGCACCGACCGGCCCGGCACCAGCACCGACAACCCCGGCGGCGGCGCGCTGATCTTCGGCCACGAGCTGGTGCACGACTACGATATCAAGCACACCGACACTCCCGACGCCTGCGGCTCCTCCGACAACACCTCGACCTGGCCGTACGGCAGCTCCAGCATCCAGGAGTTCGGCTTCAACCCGATCACCGGCAAGGTCTACAACCCCGCCACCACCCACGACCTGATGAGCTACTGCCCGGCCGGCGGCTCGAAGCAGGGCTGGATCTCGCCCTACACCTGGAACTACATGTTCAACGAGCTGCGGGCCAGCGCCCAGAACCAGCTGGCCCAGGAGCCCACCGCCGACACGGCCCTCGCCGTGAGCGTGCAGGTGAGCAACCCTGACCTCGGCCCCATGCAGGGCACCATCCTCGAGGCGACGAAGGTGGACACCACCGTGCCCCTGGTGACGCCGGCGCCCGGCCCTTACGCGCTGGAGCTCCGCGACAGCGGCGGCACCATCCTCAGCACCACCAGCTTCACCCTCACCTTCAAGAGTGAGTACACCAACCACAACGGCGATCATCCCGGCGACCCGGCCGACCTGCCGTTCGCCAGCGTCCACATGGTGATCCCCTGGCAGGAGGGCACGGCGGAGCTGGCCATCCTGCATAACGGCACCGAGATCGGCAGCCAGGCGGTGAGCGCCGTGCCGCCGAGCGTGCTGATCACCAGCCCAACCGCGCCGGCCACGTGGCAGCCCGGCGCCAGCGAGACGATCAGCTGGACGGCCAGCGACCCCGACAGCCCGAGCTTGACCTACAGCGTGCTCTACAGCCGCGACGGCGAGCAGTGGGATCTGCTGGCCACCGGGCTCACCGAGACCAGCTACACCGTAACGGTGAACGACCTGGCGGGCAGCAGCGAGGGCCGCTTCCGCGTCGTGGCCAACGACGGCGTGAATATCGGCTCAGACGAGACGCCGCTGATCAGCGTGCCGGACCAGGCGCCCACGGCGAGCATCCTCAACCCCGGCACGAACGGCAGCGTGCCCGTGGGCGAGCTGCTGGTGCTCCAGGGCTTCGGCAACGACTTCGAGGACGGCGTGCTGCCCGACGTGGCCCTGAACTGGAGCAGCGATAGGGCCGGCGAGCTCGGCAGCGGCAGCGAGCTGCCGGTGACCGACCTGGCGCCGGGCTTCCACACGATCACCCTCAAGGCCACCGACAGTAGCGGGCAAACGGCCACCGCGACCGCACGGCTCTTCGTCGGCGAGCAGGTGTTCGTGCCGCTGTCGCATCGGTAGGGTTCCATCGCCCCGGAACGTAGGGCCGAAGCACTCGCGACGCGAGTGCTTCGGCCCTACGACATTGTCACCCCCTTTCACTGGCCCGCCCTTTGCTACGCCCAAAGGTCTGTTATACTATAGCCGCCACGCGACTCCCACCAGGAAGGCGCCGTTCACGATGGGGTGGCGGCCCGCTTGTAACGAAAGATCGTACCGATGAAAGCTCGAGAGATCATGACACGCACCGTGATCAGCATTCTCGATACAGCGATGGTGGAGGACGCGGCGCGTCTGCTGGCCCGCAACCGCATCAGCGGCCTGCCGGTGGTCAACGCCGAAGGCATGCTGCTCGGCCTGGTGACTGAGCACGACCTGATCGCCAAGTCGGGCCGGCTGGTGAGCGATATCATGAGTCGCAGCGTGATCAGCGTGAGCCCCGACACTCCGGTGGAGGAGGTGCAACACCTGCTGACGAACCAGCGCATCCGGCGGGTGCCGGTGCTGGAGGACGGTAAGGTGGTTGGCATCGTGAGCCGCTCGGACCTGGTGCGTCAGATCGCGATGCGCTGGGTCTGCGACATCTGTGGCGAGAAGGTGAGCGGAGAGGAAGCGCCAACCAGCTGCCCGCGCTGCGGCGCCGACGAGAGCGCCTTCGTTCATAACATTGTGTCGCCCGGCATGTAGAGCGCGGGGCAGGCGGAGCGATCCGCCCCCTGTGAGCAGATAAGGAGATCAGGAATGGCCAAGGTAGCGGATTCGGCCCGCGCCGCCCTGGAACGTGAGAACGCCGACGAGCTTAAGCACTACTACTACCAGATGCTGCTGATCCGGCGCTTCGAGGAGCGCACCAGCGAGATGTATGTGAAGGCCAAGATCGGCGGCTACTGCCACCTCAACATCGGCGAGGAGGCCACGATCGTCGGCCTGATGGCGGCCCTCACCCCGGACGACTATATCTACACCAACTACCGCGAGCACGGCTACATCATCGCCCGCGGTGTAGAGCCCGGCCCCGTGATGGCCGAGCTCTTCGGCAAGGAGACGGGCGTGAGCGGCGGCCGCGGCGGCTCCATGCACCTCTTCGACGCCAAGACCAACTTTATGGGCGGCTACGCCATCGTGGGTGGCCAGGTGCCGCTGGCTGTAGGTGCCGCCTACGCCCTCAAGTACCAGGAGCGCCCCGGCGTGGTCGTCGCCCAGATGGGAGACGGCACGACGAACATCGGCGCCTTCTACGAGTCGCTCAACCTCGCCAAGCTCTGGCAGCTCCCGGTGCTCTTCTTCATCGTCAATAACGGCTACGGTATGGGCACATCGGTGGAGATGGGCTCCTCCGAGCCGGACCTCTGGAAGAAGGGCGCTTCCTTCCGCATCCACGGCGAGCAGGTGGACGGCACCGACGTGCTGGCCGTGCGCGACACCGTGCGCCGGCTGCGGGAGCGGGCCGAGAAGGAGGGCGAGCCCGCCATCATCGATGCGGTCAGCTTCCGCTTCCGCGGCCACTCGGTGATCGACGCCGACCGCTATCGCGACGTTGATTTCGTGCGGTCCGGGCGCGAGAAGTTCGACCCGGTGCGCAACTTCGCCACGCTCCTCCTCGATCACGATATCGTGGACGAAGCCTTTATTAAGGCCACCACCGATCGAGTGGAGAAAGAGGTTCAGGAGGCGATCGACTTCGCCAATAACAGCCCCGATCCCAAATTTGAAGATCTCTATGTGAATATGTACGCGACCCCGGTGCCCAACACCCCCACTGCGGAGGACGCGATCCGCGAGGTGAAGATCAACCGCGGGGAGCTCTAGACAACTGACGACCGACGACGGACGACCGCCCACGCCCGGCCGTCGTCCGTCACCCGTGGTTGGTCGTCCTTGTGCAGAGGTTGCTACTATGCCCGTCATTACTTATCGCCAGGCCCTCAACGATACGCTGGGCGAGGAGCTTGCCCGTGACCCGAACGTCCTGCTGATGGGCGAGGAGATCGGGGTGTTCCAGGGCTCCTACCGCATCACCGAGGGGCTGCTCCAGGAGTTCGGCCCGAAGCGGGTAGTGGACACGCCGATCGCCGAGGAGGGCTTCGTGGGCGTCGCCATCGGCGCCGCGATGCTCGGCCTGCGCCCGGTGGTCGAGATCATGACGATCAACTTCATCCTGGTCGCGGTGGATCAGGTGGTCAACCACGCCTCGAAGATCCACTACATGTTCGGCGGCCAGGTGCGGGTGCCCCTGGTGATCCGCACGCCCTCTGGCGGCACCGGGCAGCTCGCCGCCACCCACTCCCAGAGCTTCGAGAACTGGTTCGCCTACTGCCCCGGCCTCAAGGTGGTGGCCCCCGCCACGCCCTACGACGCCAAGGGCCTGCTGCGCTCCGCCATCCGCGACGACGACCCAGTGATGTTTATCGAGAGCCTGGCCCTCTACGATACCAAAGGCGAGGTGCCAGAGGATGATGACTACACCGTGCCGATCGGCGTGGCCGAGGTGAAGAAAGAGGGCACCGACGTTAGCGTGATCAGCTACTCACGCATGACGGCCGTGGCCATGCAGGTGGCCCAGCGCCTCGAGTCCGAGGGCATCTCGGTGGAGGTTGTGGACCTGCGGAGCCTGCGCCCGCTCGACCGCCCCACGATCGTCGAGTCGGTGAAGAAGACCAATCGCGCCGTCGTGATCGCTGAGGATTGGTACTCCTACGGGGTCACCGCCGAGATCGCCGCCACCATTCAGGAAGAGGCCTTCGACTACCTCGATGCGCCAGTCCAGCGGGTGGCCGGCCTCGAGGTGCCCCTGCCCTACGCCAAGGATCTCTCGGCCGCCTCGAAGCCCAGCGCCAACAGCCTGATCTACGCGATCAAGAAGGTGATGGAGGGGAAGAAGCGGTAATGCGGAATTGAGGATGCAGCATGCTGAAGGCCGCTGCATTCTGCATGCTGCATTCTGCATTTGCAGGAGCCAACGATGGGCGAAGTAACGATGCCCCGCCTGTCCGACACGATGTCCGAGGGCACCGTCGGGCGCTGGCTGAAGCAGCCCGGCGACCAGGTGAACACCGGCGATATCATCGCGGAGATCGAGACCGATAAGGCTACGATGGAGTTGGAGGCGTTCGAGAGCGGCACGCTCACGAAGATCGTCATCCCCGAGGGCCAGACAGTGCCGATCGGCGAGGTGATCGCCTATATCGGCGATGGCGCAGCCGAGCCCGAACCGGCCCCCGCCGCGCCCGCCAGCCCGGAGCAAGCCGAAGAGGCCAAGGCTGCCAGCCCCGGCGAGGAGGGCGGGGCGATCGCCACCGCCCAGCAGACCACGCCGCCCCCACAGGAGGCCGATAAAGCCGCCCCGGCAGAGCCGGCCCAAGCCACCCGCCAGGATGGCGACGGCGGCCGGGTGATCGCCTCACCCTTGGCCCGCCGCCTCGCCGAGGAGTTGGGGGTTGACCTGCGGCAGATCCAGGGCACCGGCCCCGGCGGCCGCATCATCAAGGAGAATGTCGAGGAGTTCGCGGCCCAGCAGAAGGCCGCCGCGCCTGCCGCTGCGCCTGCCGCCCCCGCCGCCAAGCCGGCGGCTCCCGCACCGGCTCCACGGCCCGCCGCGCCTGCGCCCGCAGACGCGACGGTCACGCCGATGTCGCGTATGCGCAAGGCGATCGCCCGCGCTATGACCGACAGCAAGCCCGGCGTGCCCCATATCTACGTCACGATGGAGATCGACATGGACGCCGCTATGGCCCTGCGCGAGCAGATCAACGCCAGCGGCGTGAAGATCTCCGTCAACGATTTGGTCGTCAAGGCTGCGGCCAAGGCGCTGACGAAGGTGCCCGCCCTCAACACCAGCTACGTCACCGGCGAGGACGGCCAGCCCGCGATAGCCCAGCACCCGGCGATCAACATCAGCGTGGCCGTGGCCCTCGAGGACGGCCTGATCGCGCCGGTGGTGCGCGACGCCGACAAGAAGAGCATCGGCGCCATCAGCGCCGAGATCCGCGACATGGCCGGCCGCGCCCGCGAGGGCAAGATCCGGCAGAACGAGATCGAGGGCGGCACCTTCCAGGTGACCAGCCTCGGCATGTTCGGCGTAGTTGAGTTCGGCTCGATCATCACCCCGCCCCAGGTGGCCTCGCTCGCCGTCGGCGCCGTGCGCAAGGTTCCGGTGGTGCGCAACGACGAGATTGTGGTCGCCCAGGTGATGAACGTGACCCTCAGCGTCGACCACCGGATCGTTGACGGCGCCGTGGCCGCCCAGTACCTCAAGGAGCTGAAGGCGCTGCTCGAGGCTCCGATGAGCGTGCTGGTGTAGGTAGGGTGCAACCACAGGGAGCAGGGGCAGCCTCGGACCGCCGGGCGCTGCCCCCGTTCCCTTCTCCGCACAGGGCCGAGGAGCCCGTCTCACACCTGTGACCACCCTCGACTGGCTCGCCCAGACCAAGCTCATGCCGCCGCTGCTCCGCGGCGACGTGATCGCCCGTCCGCGCCTCCTCACCACCCTCGCCCAGGCCCTCGCCGATCACCCCCTCACGCTGCTCTCCGCCCCCGCCGGGTCGGGGAAAACGACACTGCTCGCCTCGCTCGCAGGCATTGAGGATCACCCGCCCCTGCTCAATGCTGCGGTGGCGTGGCTCTCCCTCGACGAGGAGGACGACGATCCGACCCGCTTCTTCGCCGGCCTGATCGGCGCGCTTCAGCAGCTCGGCCCTGCCGTGGATGCGGCCCTCCGCCCGCAGCTCGCCCTCCTGCCACAGCTCAGCGCCGACCCGCGTCGCCTGGCGGCTGCGGTCGTCAACGCTCTGGTCACGGCCCACCCCGCACCGGCCCTACTGATCCTCGACGACCTGCACCACCTCGCCGCGCCGCCGATCTTCGCCGCCCTCGACGCCCTGCTAGAGCGCCCGCCACCCCTGCTGCGGGTGCTCGTCGCCACGCGCACCGACCCGCCGCTCAGCCTGACTCGCCTGCGTGCCCGCCGCCAGATCTTCGAGCTGCGCCTCGACGAGCTGCGCTTCACTGCCGACGAGACGGCCGAGCTGCTGCGCCGGCTTTGCCGCGTGGCGCTGCCCGCGCCCCAACTCGCCCAGCTCCACCGCCGCACCGAGGGCTGGGCCGCCGGCCTCAGTATGCTCGCCAGCTCGCTGGATCGCATCGAGGCCCCGGACGATCGGGCCGCCTTCCTCGCCCAGCTCCAGCAGACCGACCATTACATCTTTGAGTTCCTCGCCGAGGAGGTGCTCAACCGCCAGGGCCCGGCCACCCGCGCGTTTCTGCTGGAGACGGCAGTGCTCGCCGAGCTGACGCCGGCCCGCTGCCGGGCAATCACCGGGCATGCCAACGCCCCCGCCATCCTCGACACGCTCTACCGGCGCAATCTGTTCCTCACCCAGGTGCGCCGCCCCTCCGCGCCGGCCGGCGTCGCGGCCGCCGCCGCTGACGACGAGGCGACCTACCGCTACCACGACTTGTTCCGCGAGTTCCTGCTGGCGCGGCTCGCCCGCGAGGCCCCCGAGTG
The DNA here is from genome assembly GCA_034429295.1 of Chloroflexaceae bacterium. Classification (GTDB taxonomy): domain Bacteria; phylum Chloroflexota; class Chloroflexia; order Chloroflexales; family Chloroflexaceae; genus OHK40. The sequence goes on along the minus strand of DAOUGF010000418.1, from coordinate 46 downwards.
GCTGAGGACGCTCCACCAGCGGGCGGCGGACGCCGAGCCGAACCAG
>DAOUGF010000417.1:0-12963 GCA_034429295.1 Chloroflexaceae bacterium | reverse complement strand
GTCCCGTCGGGACGCAGGCACCATCCCGATTCTGGAGAATTTGATATGGGAAAGATCATCGGTATTGACCTGGGGACTACCAACTCCTGCGTCTCCATTCTTGAAAACGGCGCCGCCAAGGTCATCGAGAACGCCGAGGGCGGTCGCACCACGCCGTCCATCATCGCCTACACCAACGATGGCGAGATCCTGGTCGGCCAGTCCGCCAAGCGTCAGGCGGTGACCAACCCGCACAACACCCTGTTCGCCGTGAAGCGCCTGATCGGTCGTCGCTTCGACGAGGACGTGGTGCAGAAGGACATCAAGCTGGTGCCCTACAAGATCGTCAAGGCCGACAACGGTGATGCCTGGGTCGAGGCCAAGGGTCAGAAGATGGCTCCGCCGCAGATCAGCGCCGAAGTCCTGAAAAAGATGAAGAAGACCGCCGAAGACTACCTCGGCGAGCCGGTCACCCAGGCGGTGATCACGGTGCCCGCCTATTTCAACGACAGCCAGCGCCAGGCCACCAAGGACGCCGGCAAGATCGCCGGCCTCGAGGTGCTCCGCATCGTCAACGAGCCCACCGCCTCCGCCCTCGCCTACGGCCTCGATAAGCAGGGCAAAGACGAGACGGTGGTGGTCTACGATATGGGCGGCGGCACCTTCGACGTGAGTGTGCTTGAGCTGAGCGACGGCGTGGTCGAGGTGAAGGCCACCAGCGGCGACACCCACCTCGGCGGCGACGACTTCGACCAGCGGATCATCGACTGGCTGGCCACCGAGTTCCAGCGGGAGCACGGCGTTGATCTGCGGCAGGACCGCATGGCCCTCCAGCGGCTGAAGGAAGCCGCCGAGAAGGCCAAGATGGAGCTCTCCAGCGTCGGTCAGACCGAGATCAACCTGCCCTTTATCACCGCCGACGCCTCCGGCCCCAAGCATATGAACCAGACGCTCACCAGAGCGAAGCTGGAGCAACTCAGCGCCGACCTGATCGAGCGCAGCATGGCCCCGGTGCGGCAGGCGCTCAGCGACGCCGGCCTGAAGCCCAACCAGGTGGACGAGGTGATCCTGGTGGGCGGCCAGACGCGCATGCCGGCCATCCAGGAGGCGGTGCGCAAGTTCTTCGGCAAGGAGCCCAACAAGTCGGTCAACCCCGACGAGGTCGTGGCGATCGGCGCCGCCATCCAGGCCGGCGTGCTCGGCGGCGAGGTGAAGGACGTGCTGCTGCTCGATGTCACGCCCCTCACGCTGGGCATCGAGACCCTCGGCGGCGTGATGACCCCGCTGATCGAGCGCAATACTACCATCCCCACCCGCAAGAGCCAGGTCTTCTCCACCGCCAGCGACAACCAGAGCAGCGTGGAAATCCACGTGCTCCAAGGCGAGCGGGCCGAGGCACGCTTTAACAAGAGCCTGGGCCGCTTCGAGCTCTCGGGCATCCCGCCGGCGCCCCGCGGCGTGCCGCAGATCGAGGTCACCTTCGATATCGATGCCAATGGCATCGTCAACGTGACCGCGAAGGATAAGGCTACCAACAAGGAGCAGCGGATCACCATCACTGCCTCGTCGGGCCTGAGCGAGGCCGAGATCGAGCAGATGGTGCGCGACGCCGAGGCCCACGCCGAGGAGGATCGGAAGCGCCGCGAGCTGATCGAGGCCCGCAACGCCGCCGATAGCATGATCTATACTGCCGAGCGCACGCTGCGCGAGGCCGGCGATAAGATAGATGGCGCGCTGCGGACCGCGGTGGAAGATAAGATCACGGCGCTGCGGGCCGTGCTCGACAGCGCGGAGGAGCAGGAGATTCGCAATAAGACGGCGGAACTCGCCGTGGCCGTGCAGCAGGTCGGCCAGGCCATGTACGAGCCGGCGAACGCAAACGAGGCGGGCGCCAACGGCGCAGAGCCCGGCACTGGCAAGCCCGATGACGATGTGGTCGAGGGTGAGTATAAGGTAGACTGAGAGAACCGAGAACCGAGAGCCGAGAACCAATGCCTGAGCACTTCGCACAGAGGACCGGGCCTGGTGGTAGAGGCCCGGGAACCGCAACCAGCACCGCGGCTCTTGGCTCTCGGTTCCTGGTTCTTACACGCTCCGAAGGGACGAGCCTATGACCACGGGCGCAAAGCGTGACTATTACGAGGTGCTGGGTGTGAGCCGCGGCGCCAGCCAGGACGAGATCAAGAAGGCGTTTCGCAGGCTGGCGCGACAATACCACCCCGACGTCAATAAAGAGCCCGACGCCGAGGCCAAGTTCAAGGAGATCAACGAGGCCTACGAGGTGCTCTCCGACGACCAGAAGCGAGCCGTCTACGACCGCTTCGGCCACAACGCGCCCGGGCTCGGCGGCGCCTACGATCCGTTCGAGGGCGCCGACCCCTTCGCCACGATCTTCGACGCCTTCTTCGGCGGCGCGGCCAGCGGCCGCAGCCAGCGAGGCCCCCAACGCGGCGCCGACCTGCGCTACACCCTGCGGCTCAAGTTCGAGGAGGCCGTCTTCGGCACCGAGAAGGAGATCGAGTATCGCCGCCTGGAGACCTGCCCGAGCTGCCGGGGCAGCGGCGCCGAGCCCGGCACCGAACCGATGCGCTGTCCCAAGTGCCAGGGCAGCGGCGAGGTGCGTCAGCGCGCCCCGCTCTTCAACATGGTCACCGTCACCACCTGCGACCAGTGCGGCGGCGACGGCTACGTGATCCCCATCCCCTGCCGCGAGTGCCGCGGCGACGGCCGCGTGCGGCAGACCCGCAGGCTCACGGTGAAGGTGCCGGCTGGCGTGGACAGCAACCAGCAGATCCGCATCAGCGGCGAGGGCGAGGCAGGCCCACGGGGTGGCCCCTTCGGCAACCTCTATGTGGCCCTCGATGTGCAGCCCCACCCGCTCTTCCATCGCGAGGGCAACGACCTGATCTTCGAGCTGCGGCTGAATGTAGCCCAGGCTGCCCTCGGCGAGGAGATCGATGTGCCCACGATCGACGGCACCGAGAAGCTGCGCCTCCCCTCCGGCACCCAAACGGGGCAGACCTTCCGCCTGCGGGGTAAGGGCGTGCCCTTCTTGCGGCAGCAGGGCCGCGGCGACCAGATCATCATCGCCCGCGTGATGGTGCCCAGCAAGCTCACCGAGCATCAGCGTCGCCTCTTCCAAGAGCTCGGCAAGACCTTCGAGCCCGAGGATCAGCACGGCGAGCGTGACGACGGCTTCTTCGGGCGACTGAAGGATGCGCTAGGTCTGTAGAGGCGGAGAGGCTGAGGAACAGCTGAGCAAATTCTTGGAGCTCTGTTCCTCTGTCTCTCTGTTCGCTCAGCGAAGCTATGGCAAACGAATTGCTCTATGGCCGCAACGCGGTGCGCGAAGCGCTGCGTGCGCAGCGGCGACAGCTCCGCCAGCTCACCGTCTCCAGCGGAGTGCAGGAGACGGGCGTGGTGGCTGAGATCATCAAGCTGGCCGAGCAGGCGGGCGTGCCGGTGCGGCGCGTGGAGCGCCAGGTGCTCGATAAGCAGCTGCGAGACGCCAATCATCAGGGTGTGATGCTCGAGACGGGCCCCTACCCTTATGTGGAGCTCGACGACTGTCTCGCCCTGGCCGCCGAGCGCCAGCAGCCGCCCTTGCTGCTCCTGCTCGACCATCTGCAGGACCCGCAGAACGTCGGGACGCTGCTGCGCACCGCCGAGGTGGTGGGCGCCCACGGCGTAGCGATGCCGGGCCGGCGGGCCGCCGAGATCACGCCCGCCGTGGTGAACGCCTCCAGCGGCGCCACCGAGCATCTCCGGGTGGTGCTGGTGGGCAACCTCGCCCAGACGATCACCGAGCTGCAGCGGCAGGGCGTCTGGGTGGTTGGGCTCGAGAACGACGAGAACGCCCAGGAGTTCGACAAGGCCGACCTGGATATGCCGCTGGCGCTGGTGGTGGGCGCCGAGGGCACGGGCCTGGCGCGCCTGGTGCGGGAGCGCTGCGACTTCCTAGTGCGCCTGCCAATGAGCGGCCAGATCGCCTCGCTCAACGCGGCCGTCGCCGGGAGCATCGCCCTCTACAGCGCCTGGCGCCAGCGCGCCCGCCGCACCGGTTAGCCACGGGCGGGGAGCGCTCTGCGCTCCCCGCCGCTCGCCCTGCGCCCCCGGCGGCGGGGCGATGCCCCATACCACTACCACCTGCACGGTGCGTGAGGATGCGAGCGGGCACTGCCCCCCGCCCCCCGGCAAAAGTGCAAACGCTTCGCGCCACTTCGTTCGGCGCCCCTCTGCACACCCCCAAGCAGGACGGCCGTACCGTGCCGGCGGTGGGCGGCATACCCGACTCATCGACGGGCAGAGCCATCCGCCTCGGCCGGCAGCAGATCTCGGTCGGGGTGGTGTGCAAGCATTGGTTGTGCCATCGCTTGCTCGCACCTGGTTTGAGAATGGCTCGGGAGTGGCGGCGGTACGCCGGATCGTGCAGGGCGCAACCAGTGGGTAAGGGCCACCGCGCTCGGCCAAGGCTCAAGCCCGTCGATGAGATGAGATAGCAGATCAGCGGCGGCACGGCACTGGCTTCCGACTTGGGGTCCAGGGGCGAGGCCCCCGGCGCGGGGGGGGTCGGGGGGCGCGCGTCCCCCCCCCGACAAAACAAGCGGTGTGTAGGGCTGCCGCCCCGCAGTGGGGCGCGGGGCGTCAGCCCCGCTGGCGGCGCCCCGCGGCGCTTTGCGCGGGCCCGGCAGGGCTGGTATACTGGCCCTAGCTTCGCGACGTATCGTGCCGGCCGCGCCGGCCTCACGAGTGCAGAACCAGGCGACCATGTTGAGCATGGCGCGTAGCTCCAGCGGAGCGCGATGCGCTGTGACTATGCCGCATGCTCAATTCTGCATGTACATTTAGGGCACTATGGCCGACCAGAGCCTCATCCGCAACTTCGGCGTCATCGCCCATGTAGACCATGGCAAGACGACGCTCAGCGATAGATTGATCGAGACGACCAACGCGGTGGGGCAGCGGGAGCGCCGCGATCAGATGCTCGACTCGCTCGACCTCGAGCGGGAGAAGGGCATCACGATCAAGCTCACCAGCGTGCGCCTCAACTACACCGCCGCCGACGGTAAGACCTACATCCTCAACCTGATCGACACCCCCGGCCACGTGGACTTCAACTATGAGGTGCAGCGCACCCTCGCCGCCTGCGACGGCGCCCTGCTCGTGGTGGACGCAGCCCAAGGCATCGAGGCCCAGACGCTCGCCAACGTCTACCTGGCTATGGAGCACGACTTGGCGCTCATCCCGGTGGTGAACAAGATCGACCTCCCCGGCGCCAACCCCGAAGAGGTGGCCGAGGAGATCGAGAAAGTGATCGGCATCCCCGCCGAAGAGGCGATCATGGCCTCTGCCAAGGAGGGCATCGGCATCCCCGAGCTGCTGGAGGCGATCGTCCAGCGCATTCCGCCCCCCAAGGGCGATCGCAGCAAGCCCGCCCGCGCCCTGATCTTCGACTCGCACTACGACCCCTACAAGGGCGTGATCGCCTATGTGCGCGTGGTGGATGGCGTCTTCACCAGCCGCGACCGGGTGCTGTTTATGGGCACCGGCGCTCGCGCCGAGACGCTCGAGCTCGGTGTGTTCACTCCCGCCATGACCGCGCTCTCCGAGCTCGGCGCTGGCGAGGTAGGCTATATCGCCACCGGCCTCAAGACGGTGGAGGAGTGCCAGGTGGGCGATACCGTCACCCTCGCCGATGCGCCGGCCTCCACGCCCCTCCCCGGCTACCGGCCCGCCAAGCCCATGGTCTTCGCGGGCCTCTACCCGGTTGACAGCAACGACTACCCCGAGCTGCGGGAGGCCCTTGAGAAGCTCAAGCTCAACGACGCCGCCCTCTCCTTCGAGCCGGAGAGCTCGGCCGCCCTCGGCTTCGGCTTCCGCTGTGGCTTCCTCGGCCTCTTGCACATGGAGATCGTCCGCGAGCGCCTGGAGCGGGAGTATAATCTCGATCTGCTGATCACCGCGCCCAGCGTGGAGTATCAGGTGCTGCGCACCGACGGCGAGATCGTCACGGTCTCTAACCCCTCCGAGATGCCCGAGGTGAGCAAGATCGCCGCGATCGAGGAGCCGATCGTCCAGATCAGCGTCATCACTCCCTCCCGCTACATCGGCGTTGTGATGGAGTTGGTGACGACCAGGCGGGGCACCTTCGAGACGATGGAGTACCTCGACCCAACCCGGGTGTTGCTCAAGTACAGGATGCCGCTTGCCGAGATTGTGATCGACTTCTACGACCAGCTCAAGAGCCGTACCCAGGGCTACGCCTCCCTCGACTACGCCCTCGCCGGCTACGCCGAGGCCGACCTGGTGAAGCTCGATGTGCTTGTGAACCAGTCTCCGGTGGACGCCCTCTCGCTGATAGTGCATCGCGAGTTTGCCTACCAGCGCGGCCGCGACCTTGTAGAACGGCTGCGGCAGCTCATCCCCCGCCAGATGTTCGAGGTGCCCATCCAGGCCGCCATCGGCAGCAAGGTGATCGCCCGCGAAACGGTGAGAGCTTTGCGCAAGGACGTACTTTCTAAGTGCTACGGTGGAGACGTCACCAGAAAAAGAAAGCTATTGGAGAAGCAGAAGGAAGGGAAAAAGCGCATGAAGATGGTGGGGAATGTCGAGATCCCTCAGGAGGCATTTATGGCCATCCTGAGCCTCAATGAGGATTCCAGGGAGGATTAGGATTGTTGCGTGTTATCATTTGTGCTGTTAATTCCCTCGCCCGTGTGAGCTTCCCATGAAACAGCTCTCCCTCCTGCTCCTCCTACTCCTCAGCGCCTGCGCCAGCACTCAGGGCGGCCAGGCGGTCGTGGCGCCGCCCGAAGTCAGCCCGATGCTCTTTCGCCTCGGAACGACGACCTTCACCGTGGCCGACTACTCTCGCCGCCTGGAGGCCGAAATCGGCGCCGGGATCGCCCAGTTGATGGCCCAAGGCCAAAGCCGCGAGCAGATCGAGCAGCTCGCCAACGCCAGCGACATTCGCAGCGCCGTCTTCGATCGGATGCTCCAGGACGCCCTGCTGCTGGATTACGCCCGCCGCAACGGCATCGGCGTGGACCCGGCCATTATCGATGCGGCAGCGCCGCCCCCGGTGCAGGACGACGCTGCGCCCGCGGTGCCCGGTGCCCAGCCCACGGCCACGGCCGCCGAGCAGCGCGCCGAGATCGCCCGCGAGCAGTTGATCTTTGAGGTGATCGCCCGCAACACCCGCGCCGATATGTTCCACGCCCGCCATATCCTCGTCGCCGACGAGGCCGCCGCCGATCTGGCGCTCGCGGATCTGGCGGCCGGCGCGGAGTTCGCCACGCTGGCGCGCGAGCGCTCGACCGACACGGGCTCCGCCGCGCAGGGCGGCGACCTCGGTTGGACGCCCAGAGGCAACTTTGTGCCTGAGTTCGAGGAGGCCGCCTTCAGCGCGCCCCTTAACACGCCGACCAAGGTGGAGAGCCAGTTCGGTTGGCACGTGATCGAGGTACTGGAGCGGCAGGAGCAGCGCCCCTTCGATAGCTTCGCCGAGCTGCAGCAAAGCAGCAACGCCCAGAACTTCTACGAGCAGAGTTTTGTCCCCTGGTACGAAGAGCTGCGTCGCCAGGCCGAGGCCAATGGTGAGCTTGTGATTGCCCCTGACTTCGACCTGAGTAGTGTGCCTTTGCCGTTCCCTGAGAATTGAGAATTTGTGGCTTGAGATTGTGAATGAAGCGGCAGCGACGCCTTACGGCTCTGCCGCTTCGCTACGCTTATGATGATGCTCAAACCCGGCCAGCTGCTCGATCTCGCCGCCGATACCTTTCGCCTCGACCTGACCGGCGGGGCGCAGCTCTGGGAGGCCGGGGCGCTGCTCGCCGCCGCCCGCCCGGCCGGGCTCCCCGCCCTCGATGCGACGCCGGAGGTGCGCTCCTGGGCTGAGACGATAGGGACCGGTGCGTACACTCCGCCGGTCGCGCCCTTTCCGCTGGTGATCACGACCCCAGCCTTTATTTATGCCGCCCCCGGCGCCGACTGGCCTGCCCTGGCGGCCCTCCTCACGCGTCGCTATCCCGCCGACCATGCCGTGCAGCTGGCGGCGCTCGATGAGGCGGGCGCACCGCTGGAGGTGGTGGCAGCCGCCCTCGGCGACATCCCCACACACTCGCTCCTCACTGCTCACCGCGCACTTCTCCACATCCCGGCGCTCCCCATCTCCGGCGCGCTCCGCGGCCCCGACGGCCTGGCCTGGGTGGTAGCGCGGCTGCTCGGGCCCGGCGGCTGCCCGTGGGATGTGCGGCAGAGCCATCAGTCGCTTCGCGCCGCGCTGCTGGAGGAGGCCCACGAGGTGCTGGAGGCGCTCGATGCCGGCGATATGGCCGCGCTCGGCGAGGAGCTTGGCGATCTGCTGCTCTCCGTGGTGGTCCACAGCGAGATGGCGCGGCAGGCTGGCCACTTCGCCCTCGAGGATGTGTTCGAGCAGATCGCGGCCAAGCTGGTGCGGCGCCACCCGCATGTCTTCGGCGACCTGGTGGTGGACGGCGAGGGCGCTGTGCTTGCCAACTGGGAGCAGATCAAGGCCGCGGAGCTGGCGGCCAAGGGCAAAGCTCGCACGAGCGCCCTCGATGGCGTGCCGCCCAGCCTGCCGGCCCTGGCCGCCGCGCAGAAGCTCGGCAAGAAGGCCGCCCGCGCCGGCTTCAACTGGCGCGAGATCGATCAGGTCTGGCTGAAGGTGCGGGAGGAGCTCGATGAGCTCGCAGCGGCGGCCGGGGGCGACCAGGAACACACCCGCGAGGAGTTGGGCGATCTGCTGTTTGTGCTCACCCGCCTGGCCGACTGGCTCGGGGTTGATGCCGAGGCCGCGCTGCGGGAGGCCAACGCCAAGTTCCGCCGCCGCTTCAGCCGCCTCGAGGGGCTGGTCGTGTCCGAGGGCGGCAGCCTGGACGAGCTCTCGCTCGAACGGCTGGTGTCGCTCTGGGACCAGCTGAAGCACGAGACGAGCCGCTAACACAAGCGCGAAGATGCCTCCGCCGATCCCAATCTATCTCGATGATGTGGTGCAAACGCGCAAGCCCCACCCTTGCGGCGGCGATAGCTGGCGGGTGGTGCGGCTGGGCGCTGAGATCGGTATGCGCTGCGAGAAGTGCGGCCGTAAGGTGCTGCTGCCCCGCGCCGAGTTCGAGCGGCGGATCAAGCGCTTCCTGAGCCGCGGCCCCGACGCGCCCGCCGACCCTGCCGGCTAGCGCTCACGGCGCGACGCTACCCCGTCTCGAGCTCCTTAGCGATCGCCTGGAGGAGTGCCTCGGGCGTAAACGGCTTCTGCAGCAGGGTTGCCCCGCCATCCTGGAGGCCCCGGCGCAGGGCGGCGTGCTCGGTGTGGCCCGACATGTAGAGCACCCGCAGCCCTGGTCGCAGCTGCCTGAGGCGCTCGGCGAGGGTAATCCCGCTGCCGCCCGGCAGCGCGAGGTCGGTGATCAGGAGATCGATCGCCTTCGGCTGCTCATCGGCGATGCCAATGGCCATCGCGTACTGCTCCGCCTCGAGCAGTGTATGGCCCTGGCGCTCCAGAATGCGCCTGACCAGGGCGCGGACAGCGGCATCGTGCTCGGCCAGCAGGATCGTCGCTGGGCGCTGTCGCGCTAGCGCGGCGGGAGGGCTGAGGGTGCGCGTGGCCGCTTCCTCTGAGACGTTCGGGATATAGATGTTAAAGGTGGCGCCGTTGTTCGGCTCGCTGTGAACCTGGATCTGCCCGCCGCTCTGCCGGACGATGCCGTAGACCGTGGAGAGACCGAGGCCAGTGCCCTTATCTGGCTCCTTGGTGGTGAAGAAGGGCTCAAAGATGTGGCGCTGCGTCTCCTGGTCCATCCCATGCCCTGTATCGGTCACCGTCAGCTGTACATAGCGGCCCGGCGTGAAGGCATAGTCCCGCTCGGCCCGGCCCCCGTCGAGCTCAACCAGAGCGGTCTCGATCGTCAGGCGGCCGCCCTCGGGCATGGCGTCACGGGCGTTGATCGCCAGGTTCAGGATCACCTGCTCGAGCTGGCCGGCATCGGCGCGAACCACGCAGGGCTCCCGGCTGAGCTTGCTGACTAGCTCGATGTCGGGGCCGAGCACCCGGCGGAGCAGCCGCTCCATGCCGCGCACGAGCTCATTCAGATCGATCGCCTGGACGGCGATGAGCTGGCGGCGGGTGAAGGCCAGGAGTTGCCTGGTGAGCACTGTGGCCCGCTCGGCGGCGTCGCGGATCTGTTCGATATCGCTACGGAAGGGGACATGAGGTTCGAGGTCGATCAGCAGCATCTCGGCGTAGCCGGCGATCACCGTAAGCAGGTTGTTGAAATCGTGGGCGATCCCACCAGCTAAGCGGCCGACTGCCTCCATCTTCTGAGCCTGCATGAATTGCGCCTCGAGGGCTTTGCGGGCAGTGATGTCGCGGATCACGGCGACAAAGTTGGTCGGCTCGCCCTCGGTGTCCGCCACTACCGAGATGCTGATCTCGGCGGGGAAGCTGCTGCCGTCCTCGCGGAGCAGGTTGAACTCCAGATTGTGGACGCTGCCCTCCTCGAGAAGTTGGCGGTAACGAAGCATCGCCCGCTCGTAGTCGGCGGGGTCGAGGCGGGCTATGGCCGACGTGCCGACGAGGGAGCGCAGGGGCGCATCGCTGAAGAGCCGGGCCGCCTGCTGGTTGCAGAGCACGATCGTGCCGACCATATCGGTGAGGACGATCGCGTCGGGCGAGGTCTCCACCAGATGGCGGTAGCGCGCCTCGCTCTCCTTGAGGGCTCGCTCGGCCTGGCGGCGGGCGCGGCGCTCTTGAGCCTCGCGCAGCTCGCGGTCGAGGGCCGGCAGCAGCCGGGAGAGGTGGCCCTTGGAGAAGAAGTCGTGGGCGCCGGCCTTCAGCGCGGTTACGGCGATGGTCTCGTCGATCGTGCCGGAGATGATGATGAATGGTAGATCATAGCCGCTCTCCTTCACTATCTGGAGGGCGTCTGGGGCGTTGAACTGGGGCAGGGAGTAGTCGGAGAGCACCGCATCCCACTCGCCTTGGGCCAGCGCTGCCTGCAGCTCCTCGGCCGTCTGTACCTGCACCCAGGTAACCTCATAGCCGCCCCTCTGGAGCTCGTGGAGCAGTAGCGCGGTGTCTTCGTTGGAGTCTTCGATCACGACTACGCGGAGCGGGGCTGGCATGGAAGCACTCCTGTTAGAGGCAGGGCTTGGTTGAGAGTGTCCGCGAGCGTCCATCACCATAGATCTCATGGGTCTTCCTGCCGCTCGTTCAGTGTGAGGCGGGGCCAGGCGCCGCGCTCTAAGAGGGGCCCGCCGCAGCGGCGAGAGGTTGGCTGCGGGGTGGCGCGGATGATCGCCGCGTGAGGGGAGCGGCTGCCGGAGCGGGGGCGCTGCAAACGGCCGGAGCGCCGGTCGTCGGCGGCGCCAGGGGCGGTGCCATACAAGGTCGAGCGGCGGGCGCCGTGCTGCGCCTCGGTTGGGGAGCTGCTGTGGCGGCTCGCCAGCTCAGACCAAGCGGCGGTAAGGCGGGGGCGATCGAACCACGGTGCGGCCGGCTGGCCACTTCCGACACGCATCGTCTCAGGCATAGGGATGCTGACAAGAGCGCGCCGCCGGGCGGCGGCGCAGCTGTTGGGAGATACAGGGCGGGCGACCTCCTAGGGGAGGCGAGGCTGCTCCTCGTCTTGCGTCTCGGGGGGGCCGTCGGCGCACTCGGCGAGGGCGCTGAGCAGTTCCTCGGTGCTCCGAGCGTTGGCGCAGAGATCTTCGAGCAAGGCGCACTCGCCGGCGCTGAGCTGGATCGGGTAGTGGCGGTGGGATTGGGCCGCGCTTACCGGATCCGACAGCAGGCGCCCGGCGAAGCCGGGATCTGCGGTGGCCAGTAGCACCAGATGGGTGAAGGCAGGACGATGGCTCATGCCGGGGATCCTCGAGCGGAGTGGGGTCTCAGGCGGCGCTAGTCGAGGCGACAGTGCGAGCATCGTGCTTCTCCTTTCGCCCGGCGAGCAGCCAGAGCGCAATACCGGCCACCACCAGGAGATCGCCGGGGCTAACAACAAGCGTCACGACGTGGAGCGGCACGATAATCCAATCGCCGAGGAGGGCAGTTGCGGCAAGATCAGACGCGAGATCCTTCGAGCCGATCAGGGCCATGCCAGGGCTCGCCGTCACGCCGATGCGGGCCAGCGTGTCGGGGTGGACGGGCATGGCGCCGCCGTGGACGAGCATGGTGCCGAGGTTGAGCAGGCAGCCGGCGCTGGCGACGATGGCGCCCGCGCTGTGACGATTCTGCCAGGCCCAGAGGGCCAAGGCCACGGCCGAGATCAGCACGAGCGCAGGGCCGCGGATGCCGGCGATGATGGGCAGCTGGGGCAGCGCGGCGACGATCAGCAGCGGCCAGGCGCGGATCGGCGGCACGGGCAGCCAGAGGGCGGCGAGGCCGACGAGCAGCGCGCCAACGGCGTAGACGCTGAGCAGGGTCATCGGCCTACTTACCGATCGAGAGGATCACAGAGGTGGGCCGGGGCTCGCCCAGGGGAGCGGTGCCGGCGAGGAGCAGGGCGGCGGCGGCCATGGCGGCAAGCAGGGCGCGGGTGATCCGGGTGCGCATCAGGAACCTCCAGCTCTTCAGCGATGACAGTCCCGCACGGGACGGTGCGGCTGTGACCACGATAGCCAGGGCGGCTGACTCGCCACTGACTATAGCGCTGACTCGGGGGGGAGGTTTGGATCGCGAAGGGCGCGAAAGCTTCGCCGCGAAAAACGCGAAACGAAAGTTCGAAGCTTCGAAAGGGAAGACGCGAAAGAAGTGCGCGAAAGGGAAGACGCGGAACGAAGTGGCGCGAAGCGCTTAAGAAGCGCGCGAAAGCAGGACGCGAAAGCAGCTCCCAAAAGCAGCGTCCAAGCCCCGGGTGAGAGGAGTTAGGTATGGCGACAACTGAGATAGCGACGCCAGTGGCACGGGCGGCGCGGCGCTGGCCCCGCCTGACATGGCCGGAGATCGTGGCCTTTCTGCTGCTGGTA
>DAOUGF010000416.1:0-4649 GCA_034429295.1 Chloroflexaceae bacterium | reverse complement strand
GGCCTGCTCGGCGGCGAGCCAGTCCGCGAGGCGGGGCACGCCAGTGGCGCGGGCGTAAGCGAGAGCCTCGGCGAGCTCTGCGCGGGCAGCCGCCGCCTCGCCGCGAGCGCGCCGCACCTTGGCGAGCCAGATCGGCCCGATGAGCAGGATCTCGGCGTTGGCGCCCTGACGACCAAGGCGGATGCTATCGCGGAGCAGCGCCTCGGCGGCGTCGAGCTCGTTCCACTCGTAGCGCAGCATGGCGAGGCCCGCGTAGACGGCGCCGGCCACCGGGATGGGGCGGTGCGCGGCCTGCTCGCGCCGCGGGTAGAGGGCGGCGCCGCGGGCGATGGCGTCCTCGTAGGTGCGGACGGCGCGGTGCAGCTGCCCGGTGCGGGCCTGCAGCTCGCCGAGCAGCCGTAGGGCGAAGATGGTGATGATCGGCATGCCGCCGGACTGCCCGGCCCGCGCGGCGGCTTCGAGAGCGGGCGCTGCGGTGGCAAAGTCGCCGCCGAGGTAGGCCGAAGTGCCGAGCATCAGCTGGACCACGCCTCGCACGAGCACGCTGTCGGCCGGCAGGTCGGCGAGGGCGCGGCGAGCCAGATCGATGGCGCGGTCCGTCTCGCGGCGCAGCCCGGCCACCGTGGCCCGCACGGCCAGCGCCTCACTGGCGAGGTTGCGGGGCGTGTAAGGCGCCGAGAGCGGCGCCGGAGCGTCGGGGTCGCCGGCATAGGCGGCCAGGGCGGCCTCGACGGCGGCGAGGGGCGGCTCGACGGCCTCGAATCCGCCAGCGAGGGCGTGGGCCCAGGCCTCGATCAGGCAGAGGGCCGGGCGCGCCCGCACCATCTCGGCGGGCAGCGCGGCGATCCAGGCGAGCACAGTGGCTGCCTCGCCGCGCAGGAGCAGCGGGCGGCCCTCTCGCTCGACGATCGCCGCGGCGCTCGCCGGATCGCCGGCAGCGGCGTAGTGGGCAACGGCCTCGCCCGGCATGGTGTGGGCAGCGTACCAGGCGGCGGCGCGACGGTGGAGCACAGCCATGCGCGTCCCACTCTCGCGCCGCAGCCGCTCCCGCAGAAACTCCGCGAAGAGCGCGTGGTAGCGATACCAGCGCCGCTCGTCATCAAGGGGATGGAGGAAGAGGCCGGCCCGCTCGACTTCGTCGAGCAGGACGACGGAGGAGGCCCTAGCTGCGGTGGTCGGTGGTTGATCGTCAGTCGCCGGTGGATGGTCGTCGAAGAGGGCGTCGCACAGCTCGGCGCTGAGCTGCTCGAGGATGCTGGTGTCGAGCAGGAAGCGCTGCACGGCGGGCGGCTGGCGGCGAAGCACCTCGTCGGCGAGGTAGTCGTAGAGGTGGCGGTGGCTGCCAGCGAAGGCGGCGAGGCGCTCCAGCGGGTTGGCGCCATCGCGCAGCGAGCGGGCGACCAGGGCGAGGGCGCCAGCCCAGCCCTCGGTACGCTCGGCGAGGGCTGCCACGTCGGCGGGCGGCAGCTGCAGGCCCGCGCTGGCGAGGAGCGCGGCGACCTCCTCCGGCGAGAAGCGCAGATCGGGCGCACGTAGCTCAGCCAGCTGGCCGGCCATGCGCCAGCGGGCCAGGGGCAGCGGCGGCTCGGCGCGCCCCGCGATCACCAGGCGCACGCCGGGGGGAAGAGCCTCGACGAACGCGGCGACGGCGCTGTGGATAGCCTCGGCGCTGATCAGATGATAGTCGTCGAGCACCAGCAGGCACGGCCCCGCGAGGCGGGCGAGCTCGTCGGCGAGCGCCCCGGCCACCACATCGGCTGGCGGCGGCGTCGGCGACTGCAGCATCGAGCGGGCGTGGTCGCCCAGGCCGGGGGCCGTTGTGTCGAGGGCTGCGGCCACCGCACCCCAGAAGCGCGCCGGGTCGTTGTCGCGCTCGTCAAGGGTGACCCACGCCGCCTGCGGCGCATCAAGCATGGAGCGTCCAGCAGCGGCGCCGGCGCTCTCAGGATGATCAATACCTTCGCCCTCAATCCCAGCGCGCGAAGCGAGCCGGCCTGCGAGCCACAGCGTGAGCAACGTGGTCTTGCCGAAGCCGGCCGGGGCGACCACCAGCGCGAGACGCGGGGCGTTCTCCAGGCGGGCGATCAGCCGGGCGCGGGGCACCAGGCCCGGGGGCGGCGGCGGCGGGCTCAGCTTGGCGGCGTGGGGTGAGGGGAGCATGGCTGGAGATGGACGTAACGCTTCGCGTCAGCGTCGCTATCAGGGCATGGCGAGCGGCCGGGGCACAGCCTCGAGCGAGCCGTAGACTGGCACGGGCGGGCCGAGAGTCAGCCCCTCCGGCGTGAGCGGGCAGCAATAGGCGTAGACCTCGACGCCGCTGCTGATGGCGGCCCGCAACGCGCGAGCGAAGGCCGGGTCGATCGCCTCGTCGGGCGTAAAGGCCGCGGCATGCTGGCGCTGAATGACAAACACAACCGCGCAGCGCTGGCCGGCGGCCGCTAGGCTCGCGAGCAGGTCGAGATGGGCGCGGCCCCGCAGGGTAGGCGCGTCGGGGAAGCTCGCCAAGCCATCCACCACCTTGCCCGCTGACTTGACCTCGAGCAAGCAGGTGTCCGCGCCCTCGCCGAGCTGGAAGTCGATCCGATGGGCGCCCACGGCCACCTCGCGCCGCATACGGGTATAGCATGCGAACTGCGGCAGAGCCCGGGCCGCGAGGGCGGCGGCCATCAGCCGGTTGGGGAGATGGGTATCGAGGGAGATGAGCTCGCCATCGTTGTAAACGCCGACCACCTGAAAGGCAGTCTTGCGGCCGAGCTCGTCGCGAGGGGCGAGAAGCAGGCGCGCATCGGGGATGAGCAGGCCGAGCAGGCGGCCGCGATCCGCCATGTGGGCCCTGACAAGGCGCGTGCCGATGCGAGCCTCGACGATCAGCTGGTTGGGGCGGGCCACAAAGGCCGCCTCGACGAGCGGGCCGCTGGCGATGAGGGGCGCGCGCACGAGCATAGCTTCCCGGTGGCTCCCTGATCTACACTCCTCGGTGGCCCTAAGTGTACCACGGCTCATCTCTCAGCCGGCACGGCCGGCCAGAGCGAGCGGGCTCCGCCCCTCGCGCTCCCCGCCAAGCTGCTGGCGCTCCGCTCTCCGCCCCTCGCGCTCCCCAAAGCAGTGCCACCTGCACGGTGCGCGAAGTTGCGAGCGGGCTCCGCCCCTCGCGCTCCCCGCCAAGGAGGGTGCCGCCCCCTTTGGAAACCCCCAAACCCGATGGCCGCCAGCACCGACACGCCATCGCTGCATGCCCCTCTGCGCCGAGAGCGGGCACTGCACTACCGGCGAGACGGCAGCTGCCCCACAGCCCTGCTTGTCCTGTGGCGAAGTGGCGCCGGCACGCCGGATCGTGCAGGGCGTAACCAGCTGGCGAGGGCCACGGCGCTCGGCCAGGGCTCAAGCCCGTCGATGAGTTGGGTTGCCCGCAGGCCGTTGGCACGGCACTGGCCTCCTACTTGGGGTCCAGGGGCGAGGCCCCTGGCGCGGGGCGCCAGCCGCCGCACGAGACCGCATCGCAGCCCCCAAGCCTCAGGCTTGGGCAACCTCCCACAGCCCTACCCACCCACCACCGCGCTGGCCCAGCCGAGCCGCAACAGCTTCACCCAGACCCAGCCGAGGGCAGCGGCCTGTTGGGCCAGGGGCGCCCACCAGCCCAGGCGCGGGCCCAGCGCGCCGTAGGCGGCGGCTATGGCGAAGTAGAGCAACAGCCCGAGGCCCGCCAGGAGCAGCGCCGTGAGCGGCCGCCGGGCGAGCGCCCGCGCCCCAGAGCCCAGAGCTACGAATGGGTTCTGGCGGCCGGCCGCCACGGCCGCGGCGCGCCCGTACTCGCCCCAGAGCCCGATCAGCTGGAGCAGGATGATGGCTATGATCAGCGCGGCGCCAAAGCCGGCAACAACGCCGACGATGATCGCGCCAACCAGCGCCAGGAGCGCCATCAGCACCAGCAGCAGGCCGAGGCCGGTGAAGCCGAGGAAGAAGCGCCGGCAGCCGGCCCAGAAAGACGCCCCGGCCCAGACGCTCAGAATCCCACCACTGAAGAAGTTGTACGCCAACCCATAGACCATGGATGCGACGAGCCCACCAAGCATCCATAGTAGCGTGAGCGGGGCGGTAGCTCCGGGGTCGGCGACGAAGAGCTGCACCAGCGCATCGGCGTTGCCCAAGGCCAGATCGTCGAGCAGAGGCCCGGCCCCGCCCGCCCTGAGCGCGGGCCACGCCTGCAGCAGCCCCAACAGCAGCCCCGTCAAATAGAGCGGCAGGAGGAGCCAAGGCCGTGCGGCTCGCCGCAACCCCGCCAGAAAAGCTATGCGAAATCGCTCCATGTGGCGCTCTGTCTCCTCAACTCACCCGAAAAGCCCCAGCGTCTGCACAAGCGCCTGCATCCAGAAGGCGAGGCGGGCAGCGATCACAGCGGCTGGCGCGGCGCGCACCTCGGTGTAGGCCCCGTTGTCGCGCCGATCCAGCTCGGCGTAGAGCTTGTGCTCCGGGTCCACCTCAACGGCCCGCACCGGGTCGCCCGCAGGGAATTCGAGCACGGTCTCGCGCTTGGCCGGATCGAGCGTCACCAGTTCCTCGCGGCCGCTGGCGAAGCGCACGAGGGCCTCCGCCGGCACCTGCACCTCACCCGTGCGCTCGATACGGATCGTGGTGCCGTCGGGCCGATT
>DAOUGF010000415.1:0-7770 GCA_034429295.1 Chloroflexaceae bacterium | reverse complement strand
GGATGCCGCCGGTCGTCTGGGTGATGGAGGAGCTGTTTGAGATGAATGCGGGCCTAACCATGGTCTTCGCGGCGCTCGCCGCTGTGCGCTGGCCGGCCTGGCAGCCGCTCGCATTCCTGAAGACGAAGACATCATGAGCCCAGCCGGGGTCTTCAGCGATCTCGACCTCACACCGAACGAGCTGGAACTCGCCAGGCAGCGCCGCGCCGCTGCCGGCGGCTATATCGATCTGACCAGCAGCAACCCCACCCACCAGGGCCTCCGCTTCCCCCCTGAGATCCTGCGGACGGCCAGCGAGGAGTTCTGGGCCACGCGGCGTTATGATCCCGACCCGCGGGGCAACCCGGCGGCGCGGGCCGCCATCGTCGCCTACTACGCCGGGCGCACCCCGCCCTTAGCGCTTACACCCGACGATATCTTCATCACCGCCAGCACCAGCGAGGCCTACAGCCTGCTCTTCGCCCTCCTTGCCGACCCGGGCGACAACCTGCTGGCCCCAAACGTCACCTATCCCCTCTTCGAGTATCTCGCGGCCCTGCGGGGCCTGGAGCTGCGCCCCTACCGGCTCGACGAGGCCACCGGCTGGGCCGTAGATGAGGTGTCGCTGCTCGCCGCCGCCGACGCCCGCACCCGCGGCGTGCTGCTCGTCTCGCCCCACAACCCCACCGGCGCGATCGTGAGCGAGCCGTTGGAAGCCCTGCGGCGCCTTGGCCTGCCACTGATCTGCGACGAGGTGTTCGCGCCCTTCGTCTACGCAGCGCCGGCCGTGCCGCCGCTGGGCGCCCTGCATCCCGAGCTGCCGGTCTTCACGCTCAACGGCATCTCCAAGCTCTTCGCGCTGCCTGACATGAAGCTCGGCTGGATCGCGCTCAACCAGGCGGCCCGCACATTCGCCAACCGCCTCGAGCTGATCAACGATACGTTTCTGGGCGCGAACGGCCTGAGCCAGCACCTCCTTCCCACGCTCTTCGCCCAAGGCATGCCCTTTGTGGAGGCGATGGCCGCTCGCGTGCGGGCGAACCTCGACGAGGGGCTGCGGGCGATGGCCGAGCACCCACGCCTCGCGGCCAACCCGCCGGCCGGCGGCTACTACCTCTTCCCGGCCGTGCGCGGGTGGGAGGACGAAGAGCGGCTGGTGCTCCACCTGCTCGACCACGGCGTCCTCGTCCACCCCGGCTACTTCTACGGCGATCTCCCCGGCGCCCATCTCATGCTCTCGGCGCTCACCGAGCCCACCCGCTTCGCCGAGGGCCTCGCACGCCTGACGGCGGCGCTCGCGTAGCGGCCAGGGGCGCTCGCTACTCCTCACCAGCGCAATCCCTCAGCCCTTCGTGCATCCCCAGCCGAACTTATCGGCCGTGGTAGCGGCTTCCAACGCAGCCGGAAGCCGTATCTGCCAGCCCAACATCCAGCCTCCAACATCGCACATGTGCTAGCCCCACTTTCCACATGCCTTTACACTCACCGCTGCTCCGAGCGGCGAATATCCCGTTCTAGTCGCATGGTCCTATTGCACAAGTGCAGACCGTCCTGTATAATGATCCCCGGTCGCCCCGGCGACCCTATCCTTGTGTCCCTTCTGAGCCGTCGCCTTCAGGTTGTCTGATGTCGCGAACCACACCCCAGGGCGGCCCGCACCAGAGCGCCGATGATGCCGAACTGCTCAACGGGCTGCTGGCGAGCGAGGTGCCGAGTCGCCGGGCGCAGCACCGTCCGGCGAGCCTGCGCTCCGTAACCCAGCAGCAGCAGATCGCCCTCAGCGGCTTCCGCCTCCGCAACTGGGTGGACAGGGCGCTTTATGTGGCGGAGCGCATGCTCGTGATCGCGAGTATCATCGCCTTCAGCTACTGGTTTGTGGACGGCCCTGTGCGGGATTGGGTCCATGAGCGCCAGAGCGCGGGGATCGTCTGGGCCGGCGCAGCGGCACCCACCCCCACGCCGCCCTTGGGCCTTCCCGGATGGCCGACCGCCGCCCCGACCGGCCCGTTGCAGGCGGCGGCGCTGCCCTTCACGCGCCCTGAGGATGCGCTGGAGGAGGACGCCTCGGCAAGCACCAGCGCGATGCGCGACGGATTTATGGTGCCCCAGGCGGCCCTTGGCGCACCGGCGCTCGCCGACGACCCGCGCCCGGTGCGCTTGGCGATGCCTTCGATCGGCGCCGAGATGGAGGTTCGCGAGGTCTTTGTGGTCGATGGCGAGTGGCAAGTGGCCGAGTATGCCGCCGGTTATCACCATGGCACGGCGCTTCCCGGCACGATCGGCAACAGCGTCTTCTCGGGCCACGCCGGCCTGCGCGGCGCGGTCTTTAAAGATCTTGGTCGCCTCAAGCCCGGCGACGATGTTGTGATCGATACCGCCAACTGGCGTTACACCTATCGTGTGCGCGGCTCGATGAATGTCTGGCCCACCCAGATCGAGGTGATGCTGCCCACACCTACGCCGACCCTCACCCTGATCACCTGCACGAACTGGGATACGCAGCGCCTCGTCGTCGTCGCCGATCTGGTCGACGCGCGGCCGCTCTCCTGACACGAGGAGCCTGGTATGCAACCTCCAACCCGAGGTCGCCCGTCACAGCCCGGCCGCGGCCGCGAGCCCGCCCGCTGGACAGGGCTCGAGATCGCGCTGATCCTGCTCAGCGCCGTGATGATCGCCTACCCGGTCTTCGCCGGGGCGGCCCGCTTCATCACACCGCCCGTGGCCCCCGCCCAGGAAAGCACGCCAGACCCGAGCGCGCCAGCGCCCTCCGACACAGCGCCAGCCGAGGCTACTGCGCCGGCCGAGGCCACTGCGCCGGCTGACATCAGTGCACCTCCCACCAATACCAATACCAGCGCGCCTCCCACCAATACCGTGGCCGCTGCGCCCCCCACCGACACAACCCTGCCCGGCGGGAACCAGCTCGTCACGGCCACCAGCCGCCCCGCCACGGAGACGCCAACCAACACCCAGCCAGCGGGCGACACCCCCACCGCCACCAACACCCAGCCGGTGGGCGATACTCCCACCGCCACCAACACGACCGACCCGAACATCACGCCCACCGCCACCAACACAACTGACCCGAACATTACGCCCACCGCCACCGCAACTGAGCCCATCGTCACACCCACCAACACCACTCCACCGGCAAGCGGTGTGCAAGTCTTCAAGGTCGCCTCGGTCTCTGAGGCCGCGGTCGGCCAGAGCTTCAGCTATAGCGTTCAGGTCATCACCACAAGCGCCACTGATCAGCAGGTGACGATGAGCGACGGCGTGGACGGCGCTCTGGAGGTGCTGAGCGCCAGCTCGGGCTCCGGCAGCTGCATCACCGGCCAGACTGTCACCTGTAATTTGACGATCCGCGCTGATAACCCCGCCTCGGTGACGATCCAGGTGCGTGTGCGCCAGGGTGTCGAGCCAGGCACGATCATCTCGAACTCGGCTGAGGCCGATGGCGCCCAGTCTGGGAGCGTCAGCGTCCGCGTGATCGGCGGCGCCGTAAGCTCGCCGACGGTCTCGCCGACCGGCCCGACCCTCACGCCCTCGCCGTCGCCCACCGGCCCGACCCTCACGCCGACATCGGTCACAGTGACGCCGATCACGCCGCTGCCGCTGACGATCACCCCAACCAGCCCGCCGCCACCGCCGCCAACCAGCCCGCCACCACCGCCCCCACCGCCAACCAGCCCGCCAGATGATGGCGACGACGGTGGTGGCGACGATGACGATCGGCCGGGGGACGGCCAGCAGCCGCCCGCGCCGCCTGCGCCGCCTACGCCTGTGCCCGGCGTGCCCACCGAGCCGCCTACGCCCGAGCCGATCATCATCTTCGACCCGTCGCAACCGCAGGTGCGGCCGACGGCGGCGGTGCCTCCCACCCGCGTGGTGATCGGCGCAACGAACACACCGGCAGTCCTCAGCTCGGTTACCCCTGCAGCCACCGGCTCAGCGCAGCCGACCACCGGCGCCGTCGAGGGCGGAACCGATATCTTCTTCCGCCTCGCGAGCGATTGGGGCAGCGCCTACCCGGGCCAGCAGGTGAACTTCACCCTGGCCGTGCGCAACACCCGCGACGCCGCCGCGGACGGCGCCAACGATCTGCGCAACCTGACGGTCAGCAGTGTGATGCCTAGCAACCTCGAGGTGCTTGGCGCCCGCGCCGATCGCGGAACCGACCCCACCGTGAATGGCAACGAGGTGAGCCACAGCATCGCCCAGCTGCAGCCGGGCGAGGGGATGGAGATCACGATCGTCACCCGCATCAGGCCTGACGTCGCTATCGGCACGCTCCTGGTCGCCCAAGGCCAGCTCACCTATGAGGGCCTGGCCCAGCCAGCCTTCTCGAACATCGTCTCGGTGCAGGTCGTCGGCAACGCCCAACCGCCCACGGCGGCCGTCGGCGGCACAACCGCGGCCCAGCAGGCGACGAGCGCCACCTCGCCATATCCCGCCCCGGCGACGGCCACCGTGCAGCCCACCGACACGGCCGGGCCTACGGCCGCCGCGACGGGAACCGTCCAGCCCACGGCCCACCCCACCACGGTGGCATCCGGCCCCGGCCCGTCGGCGCCGCTGCCGGAGACAAGCACAGGCGTGCCGCTCCTCGGCATCGCGCTCCTCGGCGGTACGCTGCTCACCCGCACCTGGCGTCTGCACCGGGCCCGCAGCAGGCTCTAGGGATGCTGTAGTCCGTAGCCCGTGTCACACTAAACCGCCCCCCAAGCTTGAGCTTGGGGGGCGATGGTTAGGAAGCAACTCCGTTACCTCAGCCGCTCCCTAAGCTTGAAGCTTAGGGAGCGGCTGGGTGGCTTAGGTGCGCCGGTGTGCTAGCCTCCCGAAGCGGCCCACTTACCGCCCGTTCGCCGTGGCGCGCTGCATCCGCGGCTGCCAGCCATCGAGGGCAAGCCAGAGGACGATGGCAAGCAGCAACCAGTGGAGCTGGTCGCGGATGGCGACGAGCACCGCCACCGCCTGGCGCGAGGCAGGCAGCGCCTCATAGAGGCGTTGCAGCCCCAAGGCCGGCGCATGGCGCAGCTGCTCAAGTACGCCGGCGAAGCCGAGCTCGGCGCTTACGGAGCCCAGCACCTGCCAGGCAACCGCCAGCGACAGACCGAGCGCCATCGCCGTGAGGACGAGGACAGCCATGCTGTACCACGTCTTTGGGCGGGGTGGGGGGACGGCGAGCAGCGGCGTGCCGGGGATCAGGCCCAACAGACGCAGCGTAAGCTCAGGGGGCGCCTCCCAGCGCAACTCCTGCCGTAGCACGGCGTCGAGCCTGTCCTCCGGGTCACGGGTGAACTGTTCTGGTGCGTTGTTCATAGATCACCTCCCGGCCAGGCCGAACATCAAGCGCAGCGGTGCGGCGCCGGAGAAGGGACCCTGCTGGCCGCGCTGCTCACCCTTGGTGACGGCCCGCGCGGCCGGTGGCTGCTCCTGGGTCTCCAGGATCACGGCCAGCCGCTCTTTGCCGCGACGGATATGGCTCTTGACGGTATTGAGCGGAATATCGAGGATCTCGGCGATGTCGGTGTACTTCAGATCCTCGAAGTAATAGAGTGTCAGCACAAGGCGATAATGCTCTTCGAGCTGACCCAGCGCGCGTCGCACTTGATCGCGGAGCTCCCGCGTATCCAGCGCCTGCTCGGGGTCCGACCAGCGGTCATCATCGGCCACGCTGGCCAACTGGTCGCTCTCCTCCTCTTCGGGGGCGGGCGGCGCGATCTGCACCTGGCGACCCCGGCGGCGGAGCTCGTCGCGGCACATGTTAACCACGAGCCGATAGAGCCAGGTGGTGAAACGACTCTCGCCATTGTACTGAGGCAGAGCCCTGAACAGCCTGATAAACGCCTCCTGAGTGAGATCGGCTGCGTCCTCAGGGTTCTTCAGCACACTCATGGCGATGCTGTAAACGTAATGTTGCTGGCCCATGAGCAACTGCGTCAGGGCCTGCGGATCGCCCTGTTGGGCGAGTGCAATGAGCTCGCGGGATGGTTCTGCCACCGTGTACCTTTCCCTAGCGCAGGTGCGCCATGTTCAGACCTCGCCTGCGAGTGTATCGCAGCGCGGCGCCCGCGGGCATCGTACGTCGGGCGAAACGGCGGGCTCCTTGTGAAGCAACCGCTATTGCCCGGTACGACGATCAGGTAGCGCGCAGTGTTGCAGCGAGGTCAGGGCACCGGGTCGAAGCCGCCGCGACCCCAAGGGGCGCAGCGAGCAAGGCGCTTGAGGGTGAGCCAGCCGCCCTTGAGCACGCCGTACTTGCTGATGGCTTCGTAGCCGTAGGTGGAGCAGGTAGGCGTGTAGATGCAGCTCGGCGGTGTCCAGGGGGAGATCGCCGTCTGGTAAAAGCGGATCAGCTTGAGGGCCAGCCAGCGCATATCAATGCAAAATGCAAAATGCAAACGCAACATGCAAGAGCGACCAGGCTACTTGTTCATGTTGCTTGTTCGATTTTGCATTGTTACTCCAGGGGCTCCTTGCCGATTGTGAAGCTGCACGAGGACGCGCCCTGGGCGATACATGTGCACTGCTCGACGGCGAAGCGACGCCCGCCTGAGACCCAGGCCGTTGCCTCCTCGATGATGCCGCGAGCGATATAGAAGACCGGGCCGGGCTCGGGCCGGCCGATGCAGTTCGAGCACTTGGTGATGTGGTAGACGAACTGACCGCGCTCCTCCTCGACGTGGCTAGACTGATCGCTGAAGCGGTCGAAGGTCTGCGCTGTGGCGTTCAGCGCGATCTTCAGCTTCATGGTGATCGGCATCAGCTTGAGTGCCAGGTCAGCCATGCCAAGGAGGGGGCCGAACTCTTTGAGGCCAAGGGTGAAGGCTACACGGCCGGCGCGCAGCTCAAGGCCGCGGGCGCCGCGGGGGCCGTACATGGTGCCCAAGGCCACTGAGGTAGCGGAGATCGCCTCGAAGGGGAACTCGCGCTTCAGATCGTTGGGTGGATAGGCATCGAGATATTGCGGCAGATCAGCCAGCCGGAGCAGCGCCTTCACGCCGTTCTGACCCATCACCTCTTCGAGCGAGAGGAACGTGAGACGTCCGATCTTATTGGGGTAGTGAAGGCCGCGGAAGGCTTCTACTGACGTCATGGGCTCTCTGGCTCCTTGACAGCTATGCAGAGAACGGCAGTATTGACGCTGTGACGCAACATACTATACCAGATCATCGCTACCACCCTGTCACTGGCGCACCGTCTCCCAGACGAGATGAGCCAGCTGGGGCAGGATCAGTCGCTCTAGCGCGAGCCGAACCGCATTGGTGGAGCCTGGAAGGCAGAAGATCAGGGCGCCGCCGTGAACACCTGCCGTCGCACGGGAGAGCATTGCAGCCGGCCCGATCTCCTGGTACGAGAGCATCCGAAACAGCTCACCGAAGCCTGGCAGCCGCTTCTCGAGCAGGGCGTCGATCGCCTCGAAGGTGCTGTCGCGTCTGGCGATGCCGGTCCCGCCGTTCGTGATCACCAACTTGCACCCCTCGGCGGCATAAGCACGAACAAGTTCGGCGATCGCCGCGGGCTCGTCACGAACTACCGCATATCTTACCACATCATGGCCCGCTTGTGCCAGCGCAACGCGGATCGCAGCCCCGCTGGTGTCAGTCTCGGGGGTGCGGGTGTCGCTGATCGTCAGCACGCCACAGGCGATGCGAGCAGGGGCCTCGTCGCTCGCCCGCCGCTCATGCTCCTGGTGTCCCATCGGAGGCTCCGTCCTGGTAGACAGCTGTGACGCTTATCCTACCATCAACGGCTGTGGCGTGTCCACTTGGGGAGTGGGCAAGACGG
>DAOUGF010000414.1:0-11538 GCA_034429295.1 Chloroflexaceae bacterium | reverse complement strand
AGCGCCCACAGCATCGGCAGCGCGCAGTCGGTGCCGCCGAAGGGCAGGCCGCTGGTGAGCCTGACCACATCGTCGAGCCGCTGCCGGGCCGTCAGCTTCAGCGGCTCCAGCTTGTGGCTGAAGGCCAGAGCGTGGACAGCCGGCTCGGTCCGCGCCGTTACCAGGCTCATCGCTGCAGCACCCACTCGCGGCGTAAGGCCAGGCACGCCGGCGATCGTACCGCACCCCATCGAGCCGGAGACATCCAGGGCCAGCAGGTGGCGGGTGCCCGCCGGCTCCACCGCCCCGAAGGCCAGCTCGAAGGAGTCGTTCAGAGCATCGACCAGCGCCGGCACCGGCGTCCAGGTAGTGTCGCCCCGCTGACCCTTGCCCGCGGCGTAGGTCATCAGGGCGGCCAGCACCTTGACGGGGTGCAGCCGCGCCCGCTTGATCGCCTGGCCGTCGCGGAGCCGATCGGCGACCGTGGCGGCCGCCGCGCTGAGCGGCGCGAGCAGGCCGACGCGAGTCATGGTGGCGAGGTTGCGCACCATCGCCTCCATCGGCATCCGCTCGAGCAGCGCAGCCCACACCTCCGCGCTCTGGAGGTGCTGCGTGGGCACCGCCTCGCGGGGCAGGTCGTGCTCAGCGATCAGGCGTGCGGCCTCGGCGGCGCTCTCGGCCCGCTGCAGGCGCTCGAAGGCCCAGAGCTGCCGCAGCACCGGGTCGGGGTGGGGCTCGTCGCCAACCGCGGGCCAGCCCTTCACGATCCAGTGGAGCACGGCATCGCGCCGCTCGTCGCCGGCGCGGGGGTGCGCCAGGCGCAGGAGGTCGCGCATGGCCCAGCCGTCGCGCTGGCGGTACTTGATCGCCTGGAGCACCAGCCGCTCGGCGGGCTGCTCGAGGAACCAGGCGCCCACGGCGCGGCGCAGGCCGCGACCCCAGCCCCGCAGCTGCTCAGCGTAGGCCGCGAAGTGCAGCAGGTGGGTGCCGGTGCGGGCAACCCGGGGCAGAGCCGCCAGGGCGGCGCGGCGAACGCTGAACTCCGGCGCGGCTGCAGCCAGGGCGAGGGCGAAGAGCGCAGGGTCGTTCTTCGGCGCCCGGCCCGCAACGCTCACCGCCACGATCTCGGCAACTGCCCTCGCGCCGTCCTCGGCGATGCAGCGAGCCACGGCCAGCGCGTTCTCGCGGGTGAGGGCCCGCTCGCTGGCGTAGTAGCTGCCGCCCTCGCTACCGAGGATGAGGAAGCGGCGCAGGCGCGCCCAGTCGTCGACGGGGTAGCTGTAGCCGCCGGCGCTGTTGCGTAGCTGGCCGGCGAGGGGCTCGGTCTGGGGCGTGGGGTTGAGGAGCTTGCGCAGGTACTGCATCGGTGGGCCTCCTTCTCGAGCCAGGGGCGCGACGGCAGGAATTGAACCTGCCCCTCTCCGCTGCAAGAGTCGAACTTGCAGTGCCGATAACCATCCCCCATCGGCCCGCGAGCGGGCGAGGTGCGAGAGACGGAAAGCGGAGCGTGCTGTCGCTACACTACGTCGCGGTGGGTGAGGCGCCGGGGCGTGGCGCGTTAGCGAAGCCGGTTCGCAGCGCTTCCCCGCGATCACATCCTCCATCGGCTCGCTTTCGGGCGAGAGATGAAGAGCGGTATTCAGCGCTCTATCGCGGCTTCGCGACAGCCGTAGGGTAGCATACGTGTGTACAACGCCCTCTCAGCCGAAGGTCGGATATGTGTGTGCAACAAAAGTAGGATATGTGTATGCAACGCTATATCGGCCTAGAGGCTGGTGCTCTCGGCAACAAAGGTGGTATACTAGGCGCAATGACTACACAACAGCGGAGCGGGGCAGCCATGACGATTGGGAATATCATTGTTGAGCGACAGCGGCCCAGGCCGGCCACCCACGAGGGTGAGGGCCTGTGGGCGGGCGGCTGGGTGGACGTGGATGGCCGGATGCGCGAGCTGCGCGCCGAGCTGGAACCATACATACCCAGAGCCTCGCTGCGTGCCGTGGCGGCCGCCGCCAATCTCGACTATGCCCAGTATTCGCGGCTCGAACAAGGGCAAAAGGCGTGGATGGTCCCGACCTTTGCTCGCGTGGCAGGCGGCCTGCTAGGCACTCTCGAGTGGTACGAGCGCCGCCCCATGCCCCTCCACACGATCTTCCCGGATCACCAGCCCCGCCGCAGTCGCCCCGAGTCCGTCTCCCCAACCCCCGTCGAGCTCCCCACAGCGCCCGCGTCACCGCCCTTCTGTTGGAACCTCCACCACCTCCTCGACCGGCTCACCATCACCACCGGCACCCCCTGGATCTTACGCGATCTGGCTGCTCGCCTCGCCGAAGCAGAGGGCAATCCGAGCAACGCTAAAACGATCTTTACGGTGCTCGACCGCATTCAGCGCGGCCTCAGCGACGGCTCCCTCCCCACGCTGCTCCGGCTCCACCGCTTCCTCTCCCCCTTCCTCACCACTCCCACCAGACCGTTCCTCCTCGACGACATTCTGACGATCCACCGCTGGCGCATCGTCATCCCTGCCCGCGCATAGTCTGCGCCTGGCCTTCTCCAGCGTATCCCCACTCATCGCCTGCCCGCTCATATGCCGTAGGCATAGGCGGCATTGCTGCGCGAAGGCGCGGCGACACGCTCGCTGCCCTCGTCGCGTGGGCGCGCTTGCTGATGCGCTACGAGCTCCTGTGCGCTCTGTGGCCGGCCTCACCAGCCGAGGGCGGTGCGGATCGCGCCCTGGAACAGCTCGGGCAGGATGGGGGTGAAGACGCCGCCCACCCGCAGCAGCGGCTCGGCGAGGGTCGAGTTCTGCAGCGCCTCCGACCAGGCCGGGAGCGGGAAGGTGGCCATGCCGAGGAGCAGCGCCGCGGCCGCCAGCATCGCCTGGAGCAGGCCCAACACGCCGCCCAGCAGGTGATCGGCCCAGCCCAGGAAGAGCAGGCCGACAAAGAGCCGCAGCAGCGAGGCCACCAGGCTCGCCACCGCGCTCACCAGCAGCAGCACGGCGATATAGCCGACCGCCCCGGCGAAGACCGGGTCGGCCACGAAGGAGCTAAGCCAGTCGGCGACAGTGGGGCCGTAGCGGCCGGCCGTGGCCACGCCCACCACCAGTCCGACGAGCGCGAGCACCTGGCGGATCAGCCCCCAATAGATCCCGAGGATGATAAAGAGCGCCCCGCCGATCAGTATCGTGTAGTCAAGAGCATTCATCGTTCACTCAAGAGAGACAGGAAGCAGGAGGCGCGACATCGCCCTCCTGCTTCGTTCTGCTGTACGCTGCATTGTGCTGCGGGGTCGTCTACCAGATAGAACGGCTGGGGGCGAACAATTGTTGCGCTCTTACGCGCCCTGGCGGCGCTTCAGCTCGTAGCGGATCAGCCCAGCCACGCTCATCTGCCCCCAGCTGCGGGCCACCAGCGCCGCCGGCCCGTCGTCGGGGTAGCCGAGCCAGCGGGCTGCGAGGGCGGGTACATCGGGGTCGCCGTCCTGCAGGGCGGCATCCACCAGGGCGGCCAGCTCATCCAGCTTGGTGCGGGCGCGCTCCAGCTGGAAGGCCACATCATCGTGGGGGCCGTGGTGGGTCACGTAGATACGCGGGAGATCAAGGGCTTGGAGCCTAGCGATGGTGGCGCGGTGATCGGCGAGGTTGTAGGTCGGCACCGGGGTGACGGGGAAGGCCAGGCCCCAGCGATCCATCGTCAGGCCGGCTGCATCGCCGATGAAGAGGCCGCCACTCTTGAGGTCCCGGAATGAGAGATGGTCGGGCGAGTGGCCCGGCGTGGCGATCGCCTCGAGGATCACGTCGCGACCCAAGTCGAGCCGCAGCGTCTCGGCGGGGCGCAGGCGATCGGGGGGGATGGGCCGTATGTCGCCGTGGAGCGGCCAGGCCTCCTCGCCGACGGCCCGGCGCACGCTGGCCATCAGCCGCGTGGGGTTCACCAGGTGCTCGGCGACGGCGCTATTGATGAAGACGGTAGCCCGCGGCAGCGCCTCGGCCAGATACCCGGCGCCACCCGCGTGGTCCATGTGGATGTGGGTGCAGAGGATCTGCTCGACCTCTTCGGGGCGCACGCCAATGGCCTCGAGGCCGGCGAGGGTGTGGGGGACGGTAAGGGCGGTGCCGGTCTCGATCAGAGCGACTGTCTCGCCGCGGACAACATAGGTAACGCCGACACCGGGGAGGCCGAGGAGGTTGTGATCGATCGCGACGATGTGATCATCAACAGGGATGATCTCCACGGGGCGCTACTCCTTCCCCTCGGGCTTGCCTCCGCCTCCGCGGCCGCGGCGGCGGCGGCGCCTGCCGGCGGGCGCCGAGGATGTGCCGGGCTGGGGCTCGGCGTCGGGGGCCTTTGCCTCAGCCGGGGACGTATTGGCCGCCGGGGCGCGCGGGGGCGCAGGGTGCTGAGGCCCTGCCTGGCGGGGAGGAGCTGGCGGCGGGGCGGGCCGCTGTGCGGTGGTCGGGGGCGGGGTAGGCGGCGTATCCTCCTCATCGAGCAGGTCGTAGTCGTCGCTCTGGTCGTAGTTATCGATCTCGTCCCGCAGCTTGCGCCGCTCGCCGCGGTCGCGCTGCTCGTGGCGGCGGGACTGCTGGGCGGCCGGGGTGATACCCTCGGCGTTGCGGGCGCGGGCCATGGCGGAGACCTGGGCCGTGGCGATCTCGATCTGATTGAGATCGTAAGTTTCGAGCATGCCGCTGGATGCCAGCTGCACGATCAGCTGCTGCTTGAGCACGTGCTGGCTCACCACCTCGCCGGGGCCGTCGGGCGTCTGCACCCAAGTGCCCTTGCGGGGGAGCTCGGCGCGCATCGAGACATACTGCTCGTGCTCGTAGCTCAGGCAGCAGAGGAGCCGCCCGCAGACCCCGCTGATCTTGGTGGGGTTGAGGGGTAGATCCTGGTCCTTCGCCATCTTGATGCTGACGCGAGCGTAGTCGGGCAGGAAGGACGCGCAGCAGAGCACGCGGCCGCAGGGGCCGAGCCCGCCGAGCAGCTTGGCCTCGTCGCGGGGGCCGATCTGCCGCAGCTCGATGCGGCTCTTAAACGTGCGGGCCAGGTCGCGCACGAGCATGCGGAAGTCCACCCGCTTCTCGGCGGTGAAGTAGAAGGTGAGCCGGGAGCCGTCGAAGCTATACTCGGCCTTCACCAGGTTCATAGGGAGGCCGTGCTCGCGGATCTTCTCGGCGCAGCGGGCCAGCACCTCATCGTGGCGGCTCTGCAGCAGGCGCAGGCGCTCAAGGTCGGTGGCCTCGGCGCGGCGCACCACTGGCTTCAGGTCGCCGACGATCTCCTGGTCGTCCACGTGGCGGCGCTCGGAGGCCACCTTGGCCAACTCCAGGCCTCGCACCGTCTCGACGATCACATGCTCGCCGGGTTTGAGCTCGAGCTCCTTCGGGTCGAAGTAATAGATCTTGCCGCTATCCTTGAAGCGGATCCCAATGACGATCGGCATATAAGTCGTTCTAACCACAGAGGTAGAGCCGTTTGTGGGCCGGAGGTGGCGGCGCTCGACGGGGTGGTAGCGGCGTGGCACCCTCTGCGCCTCTGTGGTGCAATTTCGCGCTGTCTAGTGCGTTAGGGTTCCGAGCACTTTGAAGGCCCGCACGCGCTGCTGCTTGCCCTTGAGGGCGAG
The DNA here is from genome assembly GCA_034429295.1 of Chloroflexaceae bacterium. Lineage (GTDB taxonomy): Bacteria > Chloroflexota > Chloroflexia > Chloroflexales > Chloroflexaceae > OHK40. Next base: position 5,931 of record DAOUGF010000414.1, on the reverse strand, counting down.
CTCGCCCATCTCCTGGAGCTTGAAGGTAGAGGCGACGAGGCGGGCCGTATCTTCGCCGATATAGACGCTGCCTGGCTCGGCGGCGCCTTCGAGGCGGGCAGCGGTGTTCACCGTATCGCCGATGGCGGTGTACTCCAGGCGGTGGCGGGTGCCGAAGAAGCCGGTGTAGGCGGCGCCCGTATTCACGCCGATGCGGATCATAAAGGCTTTGCTGGCCTCCCACCTGCCTACTAAGCGCCGCTGGGCAGCCTGCATCTCCAAGGCGGCGGCCACAGCGCGGGCCGCGTGCTCATTGTCGATGGGCTCGTCGGGCAGGCGGGGAGCGCCGAACACCGCCATGATACCATCTCCGATATATTTGTCCACCGTGCCGTTATAGCGAAAGATCACATCGGTCATCTCGTGGAGATACTCGTTGAGCAGATCCTGCACCTCGCGGGGCGAGAGGCGCTCGGAGAGGGAGGTGAAGCCCTTCACATCGGCGAAGAGCACCGAGACCATCTGCTCCTGGGCCTCCCAGAGCTTGCCGTGCTGCGCAACGTAGCGGGCGAGGGCCTGGGCGACATTGGGCGAGAGGAAGCGCTCGAGGTTCTGGCGCAGTTGGCCCTGGGCCCGCAGCTCCTCGGTGAGGCGGGCGCGCTCGATCGCGACGGCGGCGAAGTTGGCGATGGCCACGATCAGGTCGCGGTCGCGCTCGGTGAACTGGTCGCGGCCGGGGGAGTCGAGCAGGATGAGGCCGATGGCGTTGCCCTGGACGAGCAGGGGCGCGCAGATCGCTGAGCGGATATTGGCGCTGATGATGCTATCGGAGCCGGCGAAGTCGAGGCGAGCGTCGCGGGTGAGCACTGCCTCGCGACCGTTGAGGGCCTTGCGGACGATCGTGCTGGAGATCGCGACATCGCCGATCCCGGCCGGCACCACCACTCTGGGTATCAGCTCTTCGCCCTTGCAGAGCAGCAGGAAGCCCCGCTGGGCGGGCACGACCCGGATCACTTCCTCCATCACCTTGTCGAGCAGTTCGCGGAAGTCGAGCACCTGGCCGAGGCGCATGCCGATCGTGTAGAAGGCCTGGATATCGGCAGGCTGGAGGCGCAGATCCTGGTCCGAGACGGCGCGGGCCTCGGAGGCGAGGGGGAAGTAGCGATTATCGTCGAGCACCACGCTCTGGGCCGCCCGATCCTCGAACTGGAGCTCGAAGGGGCCGACGCCGATCACATCGCCGTCGCTAAGCTGCTCCTCCTTCACCCGGAGGCGGTTCACCGTCACGCCGTTGCGGCTGCCGAGGTCGAGCAGCCAGGCCTGGCGCCCACGCAGCTCGATACGGGCGTGCTTGCGGGAGACGATGGCGTGGTTGAGCACGATCTCGTTATCGAGCTGGCGGCCGATGGTAAGGCCCCGCTCGGTGACGGCGAAGGCCTTGGGCTCGCCATTCACAGTGACGGTGATCCGGGCCATGGGCAGCTCCAGTCTGTAGTCATCAATCCGCGGATCGGCTGGCGGAATGGAGGCGAGGACGCATAGAAATAAACGCTGTGCGTAGGACTGATGGACTGCGAGCTGGGCAGCAAAAACTCAGCCGACCTCGCCCCACAGCAGTTCGGCCACCTCGGGCGAGAGGGTGATGCGCTGGCCGGGGCGCTGGAGGGTTACTCCGTAGGACGGGGAGCGATCGGTGACGGTGAAGGATGCGCCAGGAACCAGATCGTTGTTCTGGAGATAGCGGATGAGGTCGCTATCTTCCTCGGCCTCTTCAACGATACGCTGGATGGTGAATGGCGCGTTTAGTTTGGCCTGGTCGAGGCGGGTATCGCCGGGGAAGCTGTCGCAGTTGCCGGGGATCGGGTTGCCGTGGGGGCAGGTAGGGGCGCTGCCGACAAGGGCGTTGATGCGGGCCTCCAGGGTGGGGGTGAGGGCATGCTCGAGCCGCACCGCCTCCTCGTGGATCAGGTGCCAAGGCATGCCGATCACATCGACCAGGAAGCGCTCCAGGATGCGATGGCGGCGCACCATCTCCTCGGCGAGGGTGAAGCCCTCGGCGGTGAGGCTGATCTCGCCGCGGGCATTGCGGGTGATGTAGCCCTTTTTCTCCAGCTGGGCGACGATATGGGTGACGGTGGGGGGTTGCACGCTCATCCAGCGGGCCAAACGGGCTGCGATCACCGGCTCGTCGCGAGCGCTGAGGTAGTAGATCACCTCGAGATACTCGCGCTCCTTGGCGGTCGGCCCCTCCTCACCGGCGCGATGACGGCGGCGGGGATGGTTGCTCCGGACGCGCGTCTGGTCGCTCACGGCCTCCCCCTCGCTGGTGCTCACGGCACATCCGTTTTAACTATTAGCATTATATCGCTCATGGGGGCCAGGGGCAACCGGGGCGGAACGGGTACGTATGCTATAATCGCCTAAAGGCAGACCGGAAGGGAAGCTGACGCCATGCAGCGATTCGAGGTGCGTGCCGGGCAGCTTGGGCTGGTGGGCGGCATCAGACAGGGACGAAGCGACCTGGTAACGCTCGTCGAGCCGACCTCACCCCTTTCGCCCGAAGCGCGCAAAGGCCGGCTCTATCTGGTGCTAGAGGCCGAGGAGGGCGCCCCGCGGGCGATGCCAGCCTGCCAGCTGGTGGCCCGGGTGATGCGCCGCGTCTTCTACGAGGACGCAAGCTATAGCGCGACCTCGGCGCTCAGGGCCGCTGTGCGGGCCGCCAACAAAGCCCTCTACGAGCAAAACTTCAAGCTGCCCGCCCACCAGCGGGTGCAGGTTGGCCTCAGCTGCGCCGTGCTGCGGGACAGCGATCTCTACTTGGCCCAAGTGCAGCCCACCCAAGCCTATGTGCTGGCGGAGGGTCGCCTGCGGGCGCTGCCGGCCCACCCCTCCTGGGACCCGGCCCATGTGAGCGTGGCGCCGTTCGCCCGGGCCGGGGCTTTGGGCGTGAGCCTCTTCGTCGAGCCTGAGCTCTATCGCTGTGTGATGCGCCCCGGCGATGGGGCGCTCTTCTGCTCCAGCAACCTCGCCCATCTCCTCGCCCGCGATGAGGTAGAGCGGCTGCTGCGCATGGACGACGGGGCCTTGGTGGCCGAGAGGCTGGCCGAGCTCGCCAGCGAGGCCGGCATCGGCGACGCCCAGGGCCTGGCGCTGGCCTTCACGCCGGCGCTGAGCCGCGCGGCCCGCGAGCAGCCGCTGAGCCCGGCGGGGGTGAGCGAGCGGGGCAAGCTCGCCGCCCGCTCGCTGGGCGGCTGGCTCAGCGGGCTCAGCGGGGCGGGCCGTCTCGCCAGGCGCCGCGCCGAGCCTGTTGGCGCTAGCGCCTCTAAGCCCGACCCGCTGCTAACGATGCCGGAGCAACCGGCCCACTCGCCCGCGCCGCCGCCCCGCCCCGCTCCGATCGACCTGGGCGAGAGCCTCGGCGAGCGCTACGAGCGGGCTCGCCGTGAGCGCCCCGACAAGGCTCCGCTGCGCCAGGAGAACCTGCCGCCCTCCACCTTCCTCGGCGAGGAGAGCTACGGGCCCGGGCCAGTCACCAGGCGGATCGACCTCGGAGAATCCTACACTATCACCGAGGCCCGGCCCTACCGGCCGCGCTACGAGGTGCGCCCGCTGGTGGATCTCAGCTGGGGCGAGCGGCTCGCCCTGCCCTTCCGCCGGCTGGCCGTGAGCATCGAGGATCGCCTACGCTCCCGGCGCGTCCGTCGCCGGGAGCCGGCGCAGCGCCCCATCCCCCGCGGGCAGGGCCTCTCGTACCGGCGCACCAAGCCGCCCTTCCCCTGGCCCTTGCTGATCGGCCTGGTGCTGGTGGTGGCCGCCCTGATCTTCTACGGCCTCACCCTCACGCGCCAGAACGACCAGGAGCTCGCGCTGGAGTACTTCGCCGCGGCCGACGAGCGCCTCGCCGCTGTGCGCAACGCGCCCGACGAGGCCGCGGCCCTTGAGGCGATCGAACTGGCCCGGCAAGCGATCGAGGAGGTGCGGGCTAGCCCCGAGGTCACCCGCTCCAACGTCGCCCTCTGGACGCGCTACGGCGAGCTGGAGCGGGAGTACGAGCGGGCGTTGGCCGCTGTGCAGCGGGTGACCTTCTTCGACGAGCTGGAGGTGCTCGCGGTCCACCCCTCGCCGACGGGCCAGTTTACGAGCGTGATCGTGCCGCCGGCCCTCACCAATATCACCGACACGAACGTGCTGGCTGGCCTGCGCTACATCTACGCCCTCGACGGCGACCCTCAGAATGCCCGTCTCTACCGCATCCCGCGGGGCGGCGGCGCTCCCGAGATCTACCTGAGCCCAGGCCAGGCTGTGGGTACCGCCGTCGTCGGGCCAATACGGGCCGCGGTCTGGCGCATCGATCAGGTGGTGGCGGTGGACGAGGCGCCTAGCGGCTTCGGCTACTACTTCCGTAGCGGCGATAGCTGGAACTACTCCAAGCTCGGCGCCAGCGAGATCTGGAGCCTGGGGGACCGGCTCGATGTTGAGGAGGAGTACGGTAATCTCTACGTCTGGGGCGCGCAGCCGAACGAGCTGTTGCGCTTCAACTCTGGCTTCTTCGGCGACACCCCCGACTACTGGCTCAACCCCGCCGGGCTCGATAGCATCGACCTGAGCACGGTGGTTGATATGGCCGTGGACAGCAACATCTATCTGCTGCGGTCCGACGGCTCGGTGATGGTCTTTAACGCGGGCGAGCTTGTCGGCGAGGTGCGGCCCGAGGGGATCACGCCGCCGATCAGCATCGTGGTGGGCTTCTACGCCACCGGCAACAGCCCTGAGGAAGGCTACTTCTTCATCGTCGACTCGCTGAACGAGCGGATCATCCAGGTGGAGAAGGCCACCGGCCGGGTCATCCAGCAGATCAAGGTGCGGGAGGAGAGCGAGATGGCGCTGGACGCTCTGGCGAGCGTGACCGTGGACGACAGCGGCGCCCGCCCGGTGCTCTACCTTGTGAATGGCGGGACGATCCTGCGGGCCGAGCTCCCCGCCCCGCCCCGCCCCTTCCGCGTCACGGCCGACGACACCCCCGGCCCGGCGCTCACGCCGACGCCATGACTAGTTGGAGCCTGATCTGCCGCCCGGGGCGCGTGGCTGAAGCATGGGCGCAGCGCCTCCTACCTTCTCTTATCGCGCTGCTGCTGGCCTTCGGGCTCGCTGGCTGCGCCGCTGAGCCGGTGGAGCAGGAGCTGGCCGGCACCGGTAACTCCACGGCCGAGGGGATCGTGGAGAGCTTCCTCGAGGACCTGAATATGGCCCTCGCCGACCCAAAGCTCGCCGATGCAGCTGTGCGTCGAAGCTGGGCCGAGCGCCTGGCCGGCCACTTCGCGCCGAGCGAGCGCGCTGACCAGCGGGCGGCCATGGCCGCAATGCTGGCGTCCTACGTGGACACGGCTGCGCGCCCCGCTGTCGGCAGCAAGGTGAGTCTCGAGATCAGCTTCAGCCATGTGGAGCAGCTCTCCAACAATGGCGACGAGGCGCTCATCCGGGTTGTGGATGGCACGATCACCCTGCGCTGGCTCAACGAGAGCGGCGAGGTTGTGCGGGAGCGAAGCGGCCCGCTCACCGAGCTGATCGGCGAGGAGCGCGGCGGGCTGCCGGTGCTGCGGGTGGGGGGACGCTGGTTTATGACGGAGGGGTGAGGGGCGCCTGCGCGGCGGGCGGCAGGTGGGCTCTGCCCCCTGCACCCCTCGTCGATTGCACTGACACGGCTGTAGCGGGGCGTGGCCCCGAAGCAGTACCACCTGCACGGTGGGTGAGGATGCGAGTGGGCTCTGCCCCTCGCGCTCCCCGCCGAGGTTTGGGGGCGTGGCCCCGAAGCAGTACCACCTGCACGGTGGGTGAGGATGCGAGTGGGCTCCGCCCCTCGCGCTCCCCGCCGAGGTTTGGGGGCGTGGCCCCGAAGCAGTACCACCTGCACGGTGGGTGAGGATGCGAGTGGGCTCTGCCCCTCGCGCTCCC
>DAOUGF010000413.1:0-4342 GCA_034429295.1 Chloroflexaceae bacterium | reverse complement strand
AGGTGGAGGTGCTGGTGGGATCGACGCTGGAAGCGGTGCGGCGGATAGTGCCGCCGGGGAATATGATCATTGAGGCGGCGCCGGATGGCGTGCTGCTGCGCGGACAGCACGACCGGCTGGATCGCCTGGCGGCGCAGCTGATGCTGCTGGATGCCCCGTTCGTAGTGCGCCGCCCGCCCGAGCTGCGCGCCGCGCTACGGGCGCTGGCCGAGCGCGCCGCCGCCGCCGCTGAGCGAACGGAGCTGTGATCCTACAGGGTTGGCACGCTGATATGAGACGACCGACGACAGACGACCGACGACCGCCAGCAGTCTGCGCGACAGTGGTCAATGGTCGGTGGTCAGCCGTCGGTGGTCGGTCATCGGCACAACTAGCCGGCCCTTCTGCTGCGGAGGTAGGCGACGGCGGCGGAGATGAGCAGCGCCCAGCCCGTGAGCTTCAGCAGTAGGCTGGTGCGGTTGTATTTCCAATCTGCCTTCCAACCCAGCTCGACGAAGAGGTTCGGCACGCGAGCGTGCATCAGGTCGTCGAGCAGGCCCTCCACCATATTCACCCTGTCGGCGAGCATGAGCGGCAGCCAGTGGGCGTAGCTGGACTCGCTGTAGTTGAAGGCAAAGCGGCGGATGAGGCCGCTCAGGCCGGAGGGCGGCGTGGAGGTGCCGAACACGGCGCTGAGGTTTGGCCGCTCGTTGGAGTGCAGCACCTCGACAGTGGCCGGCTGCTGCGGTGGCCGCTCCCAGCTATAGCCGGCGTGCTCCCCGTCGGTGCGGCGCTTGATCGGGTAGGTCGGGTCGTTCTTCGGATCGGCATCTATGCCCCAGCCTTTAACCTGGGAGGGGTTCTGGATGGCCTGCTCCATCATGGCTCCTCTCTACGCGCTGGCCGACGGCGGGATCAGCACTGGCTTGATGCAGCCGTCGAGCTTGGCCGAAAACATCCGGTAGGCGTCGGCCACCTCCTCCAGCGGGAGGCGATGGGTGATCAGGGCCTTCGGGTCGATGATGCCCTGCTGCACATGCTCGATCAGCCGGGGGAGCAGCCGCTTCACCGAGGCCTGGTTCGCCCTGACCGTGATGCCCTTATTCACAATGTTGCCCATGGGCACGAGTGCGCCGATCGGGCCGTACACCCCGACGATCGAGAGGATGCCGCCCTTCTTCACTGAGTTGATCGCCCAGTGCAGCGCGGTGACCGATCCGCCTTGCAGCTTCAGTTTGCGGCCCAGGAGCGTCTGCATCGCGCTCCCGGCAGCTTCCGCCCCAACGGCGTCGATACAGACATCGGCCCCGAGCCAGTCGGTGGTCTTCTTGATAAACACCACAGGGTCGCCCAGCGACCTGAAGTTGTAGGCCTCGCAAGGGGCGTAGTTGCGAGCGAACTCGAGCCGATACTCGACGTGGTCGATCACGATCACCCGCCCTGCCCCGAAGAGCCAAGCGCATCTGGCGGCCATGATGCCCACCGGGCCGGCCCCGAAGACCACCACCGTATCACCGGGCTGGATGCCGGCCATCTCGGCGGCCTGGTAGCCGGTTGGCACTACGTCGGTGAGCAGCACCGCGTCGTCGGGGTCCATGCCAGGGGGGATCACCGCGGGGCCAACATCGGCGTAGGGGACGCGGACATATTCGGCCTGCCCGCCGTTGTAGCCGCCCGCCGTGTGGGAGTAGCCGTAGATGCCGCCTACTGCAGTGGCCTCGGGGTTGGACTCGTGGCAGTTCCCGTACAGCTCCTGCTGGCAGAAGACACACGTCCCGCAGGCGATGTTGAACGGCACCAGGACATGATCGCCGACCTTCAGCTTCCGCACGTCCGCGCCAACCTCCTCCACCACGCCGGTGAACTCGTGGCCGAAGGTCATCCCCACCCTGGTGTCGGGCACCGACCCGTTATAGAGATGCAGGTCGGAGCCGCAGATACATGAGCGCGTCACCCTAACGATCGCGTCCTGCGGGTGCAGGATCTCCGGCATAGGTCTATGGTCGATGCGGACGCGTCGCGGCCCGCGGTAGTTCATGGCGAGCACGAGCTGGCTCCTTTCGCTTGGATCACCATGCTGGCGGCCCTGCACGTCGCGTGCCAGGGCCTTCCACTTCGGCGTCCTCAAGCTACAGCAGGGGCCAGAGGTTTGAGCGCCAGCGCGACGGCCTCGGCTAGGGTGAGGGTGCGGCCCGCGGCCCAGGCGGCGTCGAATGCGACCGCGCCGAGGGCTGTGCGGCAGGCCTGGATGCTCTCATCGTGGGCGGCCTGTTCCCCCGCGGAGAGCCTGACGCTCGCGCGCTCGCGGATCGCCGCGGCCGCGCTGATCAGGGTCGCGGCGCGGGCCGCGTCGTCCATGTGGCTGAGGGTGCAGGCGACGCTATCTAGCACATAGGCGCTGTTGACCGTGTTCTCGCGGTCCCGCCAGAGCCTGAGACACTGGTGATAGTGGGCCAGCGCTTTGTCGTAGTCGCCCAAGGCGCGGGCGATATCGCCTAGCAGCGCGAAGTCGAGCCCCAAGCCGAGCTGGTGGTTCAGCGAGCGGTGCAGGGCCAGCGCCTCCTCGCCTAGCTGGCGGGCGCGGGGCACGTCGCCGCGCGCAAGCGCGATCGTTCCGAGCGTGACGAGGGCGTTAGCCGTGCCTTCTGGGTCCTGTCGCGCCTGATTGATACGCAGGCACTCCTCGCCTAATGCCAGGGCCTGGTCATAATCGCCAAGGCGGCGATGTAGGCTGGACAGGTAGCCGAGGGGGAACTTGGCCTGCGTCGGATCCTCTGAGCGCTGCGCGAGCGAGAGCGACACCTCGAGCTGGATGCGGGCATCCTCCAACTCGCCTTGCTCGAGCAGAGAGGACCCAAGATTCGTCAGCACCGCCTGGAGCGCCTTCTGGTCGCCCAAGCGCCATGCTGCCTCGACCGCCGCCTCCAGCCAGCGGCGGGCGCGCGGGTAATCGTTCAGGCTGGTAGCCAGGGTGCCGGCGGCCCGTAAGGCGGTGGCCTGCACATCCAGCGGCGCATGCTCGCGATACTCCAGGGCCGTCTCGAGCCGCTCAAGGCCTTCCCGCAGGTAGCCGGCCATCCAATGGAAGCGCCAGATCCCCGTTGCGATGCGCAGCGCGCACGCGTACTGCTCACGGGCCAGCGCCCAACTGAAGGCGGCGCGCAGATTGTCGTACTCGGCGGCCACCCAGGCGCGCCAGCGGGGCGCCTCCGGGCGCAGCAGCTCCTGGTAGGCCGTCATTGAGAAGCGGGCGTAATAGTCGGCGTGGCGGTCCTGGGCGGCCTCGGCCTCGCCGCAGCGAGTAAGCAGCTCCAGCGCGAACTCGCGGATCGTCTCCAAGGTGAGGAAGCGGGTCTGATCCGCGACGAACTGCCGCTGCAGGAGGCTGGCCTGCTCGAGCGTCTCGAGCACCGGCAGCGTATCGAGGGTCGGGCCGATCACGGCTTGGGCGGCCTCGGCGCTGCTGCCGCCCGCGAAGACGCCGAGCGCTCTGAAGACGCGCTGCTCCTCGGAGCTCAGCAGGTCGTAGCTCCACTGGATGGCGTGGCGCAGCGATTGGTGGCGGGCAGAGAGATCGCGGGGGCCGCGCTCCAGCGCCTGCAGCGGGCGCTCGAGCTGGTGCAGGAGCTCACGGGGTGTGAGTGCCCTGGCCCGCACGGCGATCAGCTCGATCGCCAGCGGCAGCCGGTCGAGCCGCCGGCAGATGGCCGTGTAGATGGCCGTGCTGGCCTCGTCGGCGGCCAGTTCGGCGCCCACGGCCTGCGCCCGCTGGAGGAAGAGTCCAACCGCCTCGGCGTCGCCGAGGGGCTCGAGAAGCTGCTGTTGCTCAGCGCGGATCAGCAGCGGCGCGCGGCTCGTCACGAGCACGCTCAGCGCGGGACAGCCCGCCAGCAGCTCGGAGACGAGCGAGGTCGCCGCGATCACATGCTCAAAGTTGTCGAGCACGAGTAGGAGATGCTTCGCCCGCAGTTGCTCGCGCAAGGTCTCGCTGAGCGGCTGCTGCCGGCGCTCCTTAACGCCGAGCGCCCGGGCGATAGCGTCAACCACCAGAGCGGCGTCGCTCAGCGCGGCCAGCTCAACCAGGTAGATGCCGTCCTCAAAATCGTGGCGCAGCGCGTGGGCGGCCTCGATCGCCAGTCGGGTCTTGCCGATGCCGCCCGGGCCCGTGAGCGTGAGGGCGCGCCCGCCGGCCTCCCTGAGATGGGCGCAGATCACCTGCAGTTCGTTACTGCGCCCGACGAGGGGCGTTGGGGGTACGGGTACGACAAAGGGCGGCGGAGGCGGCTGCAGGGCTGCCATCTCGCCGCGCCGGATCTGCTCGGCAAGGGCGCTGGTAGCCTCCTCGGGCTCGGCCCCGAGCTCC
>DAOUGF010000412.1:0-5238 GCA_034429295.1 Chloroflexaceae bacterium | reverse complement strand
ATGTCGTACCTGCAGGCGATCGAGGACGAGAAGTTCACTCTGCTGCCGCGGGGCCCGGCCGCCCTCCAGATGGTGCGGAGCTACGCTGAGTATCTCGGGCTGGACGCCGAGGCGATGCTCGCCGAGTTTCGCGCCCAGCACTACGTGGAGGCGCCCGAGCCGCTGCCCGCTTTAGGCGGCTCGCGCATGTCCCGCACCCTGCCCCGCTGGGCCGTGCTGCTCGCGGCTGTGCTGCTGGCCCTCGCCGTCGGGGCGGGCGCTATCTACGTCCTCGACCCCGGCTTCTTCGCGCGGCTGCCCGAATTCTTCCAGAGCCTCTGGGCGCAGCTGATGGCGCTGCTGCCCGCCGGCGGCTGAGCGACGGGCGCCCCTCAGCAGATCCGCGGCAGCGGGTCGCCCACCAGCATGTCGAGCACGCGGCTGCCGCCGATCTCGGTGCGCAGAAAGACCATCGCGGCCGGCTCGGCCAGCACCTCGCCGATCAGCGCCGCCTCGCGGCCCAGCGGGTGAGCCCGCAGCGCTGCCAGCGCCGCCTCCGCTCGCTCCGCCGCCACCACCGCCAGCAGCTTGCCCTCGTTGGCGATCGTCAGCGGGTCCAGCCCCAGCAGCTCGCAGGCCCCTCGCACCTCCGCCCGCACCGGGATGGCCCGCTCATCCAGCGCCAGCGCCACCTCCGAGGCCATGGCCACCTCGTTGAGCGTGGTCGCCACGCCGCCGCGGGTCGGGTCCTTCAGGCAGTGGACGCCATCGCCGGCTGCAGCAAGCAGGTCGGCGACTAAGCTATGGAGCGGTGCCGTGTCGCTCTCGATCGCGCTCTCGATCTCCAGTCCCTCGCGTGCCAGCATCACCGCGATGCCGTGGTCGCCCACCGGCCCGCTCAGCAGCACTTTATCGCCGGGGCGGGCGTAGGCCTGGCCGATCGGCCAGTCGGCCTCGACCAGCCCGACGCCGGCTGTGGTGATGAAGAGCCCGTCGGCCTTGCCCCGCTGCACCACCTTCGTGTCGCCGGTGGCGATGGTGACGCCTGCGGCGCGGGCGGCCTCCGCCATCGAGGCGACGATGCGCTGTAGGTCGGCGATGGGGAAGCCCTCCTCCAGGATGAAGCCGGCCGAGAGATAGAGGGGCCGCGCCCCGGCGGTGGCCAGGTCGTTGATGGTGCCGTGGACGGCCAGCTTGCCGATGTCGCCGCCGGGGAAGAAGAGCGGGCTGACCACGTAGCTGTCGGTGGTGAAGGCGAACTGGGCATCCTGCAGGGCGAAGGTGGCCGCGTCGTCCATGCGGTCGAGGAGCGGGTTGGCGAAGGCCGGCCCAAAGACGCTCTCGATCAGGTTGTGGCTGGCCTTGCCGCCGCTGCCGTGGCTCAGCGTGATCTGCTCCTCGCGGAGGGTGAACTTGCTGCGCCGCCGCTGGCGCGCCCGCTCGATCTTCGCCAGTACCTCCGGCGCGTCCGCCAGCCGGGTGGGCTTGTCTGGTCTGCTGCTCATCGCTACCCTCCTTGCCGGCCTGCTGGCGTGAGTGTCACCGGCGCCACCCCGGCCCGCCCGGCGGCCAGCGAGAAGCGACCGTAGTTGTAGTAGGCGGCGCAGGCGCCCTCGGAGGAGACCATGCAGGTGCCGATCGGCATCTCTGGGGTGCAGGCGGTGCCGAACACCTTGCACTCCCACGGCTTGAGCGCACCCCTCAGCACCTCGCCGCACTGGCAGGCCTTCGGGTCGGCCACCCGCACCCCCGGCACGGCGAAGCGCTCTTCGGCGTCCCACTCCGCGAACTCCGGCCGCAGCTTCAGCGCGCTGTTGGGGATGGAGCCGAGTCCCCGCCACTCGAAGCTGGGCCGCAGCTCCATCGTCTGCGCCATCGCCTCCAACGCCTTCCGGTTGCCGTCGGGCGGCACCACGCGGGTGTACTGGTTCTCGACCGCGGCCCGGCCCGCGCTGATCTGGCGGACGATCATCGCCACCGATTGGAGGATGTCGAGCGGCTCGAAGCCGCTGATCACCACCGGCTTGCCCCGCTCGCGGGCGATGAACTCGTAGGGGCGCAGCCCGATCACCATGCTCACGTGGCCGGGGCCGATGAAGCCGTCCAGCCGCATGTCCGGCGCGTCCAGGATGGCGGTGATCGCCGGGATGACCAGCACGTGGTTGCAGAAGACGGAGAAGTTCTTCACCCCCTCGGCCCGCGCCCGCAGCAGCGTGACGGCCGTGGAGGGCGCGGTGGTCTCGAAGCCGATCCCGAAGAAGACCACCTCCCGCTCCGGGTGCTGCCTGGCCAGCTTGAGGGCGTCGAGGGGCGAGTAGACGAAGCGCACGTCGGCGCCGCGAGCCTTGGCATCCAGCAGGCTGCCCTTCGAGCCCGGCACCCGCATCATGTCGCCGAAGGTGGTGAAGATCACCTCCTCCCGCTCGGCGATGGCGATCGCGTCGTCCAGGCGGCCCATCGGCAGCACACAGACGGGGCAGCCGGGGCCGTGGACCAGATCGATGCTGGGCGGCAGGATCTCCTCGATGCCGTGCTTGTAGATCGTGTGGGTGTGGCCCCCGCAGACCTCCATCAGCTTCAGGGGCCGGTCGCCATTGAGCTGGGCGATCTCCGCCGCGATACGCTTCGCCAGCTCCGGGTCGCGATATTCGTCGATATATTTCATGGCCGGCTCCCGCTTACAGCTTCGCGAGCGCTACGCCGCCGTGGATCAGCAGCCTGTCGCCCACCGCGAGCCCGTCGAGCAGGCTCACATCGATCTCCAGCGTCTGGGCGCCCACGGCCACCAGCGCCGTCCCGCCCTCGTCGATCCGCAGCAGCTCGGCCTCGAGCGCCTCGTCGCTGCAGGTGATGCAGTAGCCGCCCTCGGCGGAGCAGCCATCGGCGTTATGCGAAATCATCGGCTGGCTCCCAGGTTCCATCTGTGCTCACTCGATCTGGCTCTCGTGGAGCATCTGCAGCTCATCGGTGTAAGCCGCGCCCATCTGCCGGAGCAGCGCGAGCGTCTCCTGGGCCTCGCCCTCGTCGATCTTGCTCATGGCGAAGCCGACATGGATGAGCACCCAATCGCCCGGCGCGACGCCCTCCGGCTGCAGCAAGGCGATGCTCACGTTGCGCCTGGCGCCGGAGACGTCGACTCGCGCGATCTGGTTCGGCTCGTCCACGATCTCGACGATCTGTCCAGGGATGCCAAGGCACATACGCCCTCCGTTCTGGTTGTTGGTCTGTGCGGCGAACATCAACGATCCGAAAGCCTTGCTGCGGCGACTGCCAACTGGCCCAGGCTCAGGCCGCCGTCGTTGGGCGGCACGCGCCGGTTGAGATAGACCTGGAAGCCGGCCCGCTCCAGCCGGGCGACGAGCCGCTCGGTGAGCAGCTGGTTCTGAAAGACGCCGCCGCTCAGGGCGACGGGCAGCGGCCCGCACTCGGCGCGGGCGCGCTCGCAGGCGATCGCGAGCAGCTCGGCGATGGTGGCGTGGAAGCGGCCGGCGATCTGCGGCACAGGGGTGCCCCGCTGTAGCTCCTCGACGATGGCCCGGATCAGCGGCCTGGCGTCGAGGGTTGCGGGCCGCCCATCGGCGAGCGCGCAGGGGTAGGGCGGCGCATCCGGCGCGGCCAACTGCTCGAGCTCGATCGCCGCCTGGCCCTCGTAAGCCACGACGCCCCGCAGGCCCAGCAGCGCCGCCACCCCGTCGAAGAGCCGCCCCAGGCTGGAGGTGAGCGGGCTGTTGAGGCCCTTACGGATCATCTGGGCGAGCATCCGCCAACGCCCTCGGTCGAGCTCGTGGACGAAGGGGATATCGAGCTCCAGAAAGGCATCGCCGTAGGCCGCGGCGAGGTAGGCTGCGGCCATGCGCCAGGGCTGACGCACCGCCTGCTCGCCGCCGGGCATGGGCACATAGGCCAGGTGGGCCAGCCGCGTGAACTGCCGCAGGTCGGCGAGCATCACCTCGCAGCCCCAGATCGCGCCGTCCTCGCCGTAGCCCGTGCCGTCGGCGGCCACGCCGATCACCGGGCCGGCCAGCCCGTGCTCGGCGAGTACACTGGCGATATGGGCGTGGTGGTGCTGGACGCCCACCTTATGGGGCAAGTCGAGCTCGAGCGCCTCCTTCGTCGCCAGGTACTCGGGGTGCAGGTCGTAGGCCACGGCCTGCGGTGTCACCTCGAAGATCCGCTGGAAGTGGGCCACGCCCGCGCGGAAGGAGCTGAGCGTCTCCAGGTTCTCCAGATCGCCGATATGGTGGCTGAGGAAGGCCTGGCGGCCCTTGCCCAGGCAGAAGGTGTTCTTCTGCTGGCCGCCCGTGGCGAGCAGCGGCAGCGGGCAGTCGAAAGGCAGCGGGATCGGCTCGGGCGCGTAGCCGCGGGCGCGACGGATGAGCTGCTCGGCGCCGGCCACGATCCGGGTCACGCTATCGTCGCAGCGCATGTGGATGGCGCGGTTGTGGACGAGGGCGCCGTCGGCGAGCGGGGCGAGGCGGGCGCGGGCGTCCTCGTCCTCGTAAGCGATCGGCTCGTCGCTGAGGTTGCCGCTGGTCATCACCAGGGCGGCGGGGTGGCCCGGCGCGGCGGCGGCGAAGTCGTGGAGCAGCAGGTGATGGAGCGGCGTGTAGGGTAGCATCACGCCGAGGGTGCCGTGGCCGGGCGCGACCATCGGCGCCACGGGCGCGTCGGGCCGGCGGCGGAGCAGCACGATCGGGCGGCGGCGCGAGCGCAGCAGCTCGGCCTCGGCCGCCTCGACCTCGCAGAGCGCCTCAACCGCTTCCAGGTCGCGGGCCATGAGCGCGAAGGGCTTCGCCTCGCGGCGCTTGCGGGCCCGCAGCCGGGCGACCGCCGCCGCGTTGAGCGCGTCGCACACCAGATGGTAGCCGCCGAGACCCTTCACGGCGAGGATGTGGCCCGCGGCGAGAGCCTCGGCCGCCCGCCTCAGAGGATCTTGGATCGTCGCATTTGGCGTCTCGTCCGGGCAATCCGCAACCCAGGAGCGAAAATCGAGCGCCGGCCCGCATTCGGGGCAGGCGTTGGGCTGGGCGTGGAAGCGGCGATCCAACGGGCTCTCGTACTCGACGCGGCAGGCCGGGCAGAGGGCGAATGGCTCCATCGTCGTCTTGTCGCGGTCGTACGGCAGATCGCGGACGATCGTGAAACGCGGGCCGCAGTTGGTGCAGTTGATGAAGGGGTAGCGGTAGCGGCGATCGGCGGGGTCGAACAGCTCCCGCAGGCAGTCGTCGCAGGTGGCGGTGTCGGGCGAGATCAGGGTGC
>DAOUGF010000411.1:0-6305 GCA_034429295.1 Chloroflexaceae bacterium | reverse complement strand
TGGGGGGCAGGCCTTCGGTCGCCCCATCACGAGGTGGCCTCGGCCCAACGCGTGGCTCGGGTCCAATGCCGGTACCCGGCGTTGCGCCCGCTGTGCCGAGTATGCCATCAGCGACGCCGCCACGTCCTACCACACCCGCAGGGAGCGCACCAGCCGCTCCAGCGCCTGTCGCTCCGTCGGCAGCGACCACGCATCCCGTGCCGCTGGGGGCCAATCACCCGCACGTCGGTTATGCCACCGCCCAGCTCGGCTCACTACCCGACCCATCCAGCGGGGCGGACTGGCAGTATGTCGGTTCAGTCCCGACTGCCGATGGCTACCGCCACGCCTTCCGGCACCCCGCTCACCCGTTGACGGGCCGCCCCGAGACGCGTTGGGTCGAGTCCACCGCTGCCGATGTTGCACCCGCCAGCAAGGCTCAGACAGGGCGTTTGCCATGAGACACCTTCCCCTGCTGCTTCTCCTCACAGCCGGCGCCGCGACGCTGCTCGCCCCGCTGCACCCGCCGGCGGCCAGCGCCCAACGCGAGCAGACGCCGATCCTCGGCGAGCCCGTCGTGGTGACGCCGTTGGTCACCCCGGCGGCGCCGCCCGAGCAGGCGCCTGATACTGGCCTCGCGCCAACCATTGCACCGAGTGCGGCGCCTACCTCGTCGGCTGTAGCTGTCCCGGCCGCGCCGGATGCCTGCGAGCGGAACGACACTCCGGCGGAAGCCTGCGCCCTGCCACTCGACACGGTGAGCGGCCCCTTCACCATCGTGCCCGAGGCCGACCAGGACTTCTACCAGCTCGACCTCCCGCAGGAGCCCTCGATCCAGACGCTCATTACGGTGCGCGCGACGGCAGGTCTGGACCTCTTCCTGTCAGCTCGTCAGGGCGACCAGTTCATCACCAGCGGCACCTACTCGCTCACCCTTGCCCCGGATGTGGCCGGTCTCGTGGTGCTGCGGGTGGAGAACCGTGACCCTCGGCCCGCCGCTGGCGAGCAGTACCGCATCGAGGTGCGCCGCGAGATCGCTCCGCCGCGCCAGGCCGAGGACACGGTGGAGGGCACCGGCGCGCCGGATGCCCTGGAGAACAACTGGTCGTTCGAAACCGCCGCCCCAATCGCCGTCGGTGTAGTCTACGACCTGTCCTTCGTCTGCCCGGAGACGCGCCCCGACGCCTGCCCTGGCGGCGACCACGACTACCTGCTCGTCCCGGTCAAAGCCGATATTCGCTACCTCTTCGCCACCTTCGACCTCGACCCCGGCGTCGACACGGTGCTCGAGCTGTTCTGGGGTTCGACGACAGCAGCCGTTGCGGGCAACGACGATTACGCGCCGGGCGGGACACTCTCAGCCCTACACTGGGTTGCACCCAGCGATGGCATCCTTGGGGTGCGCATTGCCCCACGCAATG
Source organism: Chloroflexaceae bacterium (assembly GCA_034429295.1). Taxonomy (GTDB): domain Bacteria; phylum Chloroflexota; class Chloroflexia; order Chloroflexales; family Chloroflexaceae; genus OHK40. The sequence goes on along the minus strand of DAOUGF010000411.1, from coordinate 4,905 downwards.
GCGGTCTGGCTCAGCATCTGGCCGGAGCGAAGACCCGCTACCGCTTCGCTGTGGCCGCCCAAGCCAGTGAGCTCGCGAGCAAGCTTGAGGCGGTGCTCCGCACGCAGGCGAATCTCCCCTCTCCGACACCAACCGCAGCGGCCGTAGTTGCTGCGCCCCCTGGCTTGCCGAACGGTGGCAACGGTGGCAGCGTCGGGGCGAGCGCTCCGCCTGCGGTGGCGGGCGGAGCGGGTATGCAGGAGAGCATCGCCGCCGGCCCGGGGATCATCCTCAACGAGACGGTGCTGCGGCGCGAGCCGAGCGAGCGCTCCACCGCTCTCGCTACCCTCGCTCCCGAGACGCACGTCTTGGTTCGCGGGCCGGTCAGTGGCCTGTGGGTCAGCGTCGAGACTGACGCCTCCATCCTCCCCGGATGGGTGCGCTTCTCGGATCTCCAGCGCCTCTCAGAGCCGACGGTGAGCACCGCACCCGCCCAGAGCAGCGCCGCGACGGCCCCAGACTCTCAGCAATCGGGAGCAGCTGCCCAGTCCACTCCATCCGCTGTCACGACTGTGGTTGCTGCCGGCGGCAGCTCAAGCAGCGCGGCCCGGCAGGTCGTCGCGACTGAGCTCGACCCGGCGCTCCCGCCGCCCCCGCCTGAGCCAATCGCCCGCGTGCCGTTCGCCCTGTCCGTCACCGTGGTTGTGACCGACCGGCCACCTGTCGGTGGCACGGCCCTTGGCTTCGCCACGCCCACACCCGACCTGCGCCAGCCTGTCGCCCGTGTGCGTGTCCAGTTGGTCAACGTCTTCGGCGATGTACTGGCCGAGGCGCTTACCGACGCCCAAGGCACAGCCCAGCTGCGCCGCGATGTGCGTCCTGGCGACGCGCTCGCCGTCCGCATCCCGGCCTGGGGCGTTGAATCGCTGCTCGCGGCAGACCAGGCACGCCTGATCGTGGCCATCCCGGAGGGCACGCGATGAGCAGCAGCGATGCGCGTGAGGAGGCCCGCTACCGCCAGGAGGTGCTCGCCTCCTACCGGGCCTGGCTGGCCTATCTCGAGGCCCAGCAGACCCTGCTTGCCTCCTCCAGCGAGGGGCAGGCTCCAGGTGACCCTTTCGAGGGCCTGAGCCGAGCGGCTGAGCAGGCCGAGGCCGCGAAGCGTCGCATCGCCGGCCTACCCGCCGACAAGCGCGAGCTATTCGACGCCATCGTTGAAGCGGACCGCCAGCGCATCCAGCGCGAGCTCGACGCCGAGGCGCAGGTCCGGGGCGGCACAGTCAAGCGCGCCGACCCTGACGAGGTCGCCCGCCGGGCGCTGACCCGCCTGCTCGAGGAGGCCCGCGGCCTCCACCGCGACGACCGCCGCGGCATGGTGCCCCGCGGCAAGCCCGACGCCGTCAAGTGGCTCGCCCTCGACTTGACTGAAATCGCCCAGGCCCCACCGAGCGAGACCGACTACCAGCTCGCCGCCGGCCGCCAGGTTGCCCGCCGCGGCCTGCTCGTCAACCTCGGCTTTGCCGCCGCCGCCCTGCTGGCGATCCCGGCGCTGCTCTTCCTGCTCCAGCAGCCCGTGCAGCCATCCGCCAGTGCTGCCTTGCCGACCGGGAATGGCGCCTCCCTGAACCCGTGGCCAATCATCGCTGTGGGCACGGGGGAGGGTGGCTGGATACTGCCAGTCCAGGCTGTTACGACCCATTGGCCAGCGACATGCGCGAGCAGCGCCTGCTGGCAGCAGGATAGCTTCCGGCCGCTGCGGCTCTGCCTGCCCGCCGAGCGGCTTGTCGGCCTTTCCACGCTTCGCGTCGGCTCGGCTGATGGGTTGCCCTCCCGAGTCTTTGCCCTGAGCGGGGCCGGCACAAGCGAAGCAGATCTTCTCCTCAGCGCGTGTGGCGACGATGCTGCAGACATCACGCCGCTGGTTGGTCATCTCCAGGCGGTAGAGCTCCCGCCCGAGCTCGCCATCGGCGCGAAGGCTCCTGCCGGCTTTCGGGTCTCGGGGATCACCACCCGCGGCCGCGGCGAGGACCCGGCCATCGCCGAGGGCTACCTGTCGCTCACCGTGGTCGTGCACGACCCGGATCGCAGCCGCGACTGGGGCGCTTTGGCCCCCACACTCCTGCTCGCCGACGGCAGCATCACCTCGCCGAGCGGGAGTGCGCAGGACGGCGAACTGCGCCGGCTGGACTACCTAATTGCTGACCGGATCGAGCCCTTTGAGGTGCGCTGGCAGGTGACGCTCGCGGACCAGGTCGTCCGCTACCGCGCCACCCTGGAGCCCCCGCCCTCCCGCGACGCGGTGCTCCGCACGCAGCTGCGGGTCGAAGACCTCGCCGTCACCCCGTCCCAGCAGACGATGGCGGTACGGCTCACGCTCCACAACGCGGCCACATCGCCGCTGGTGGTGAGCCAGGCGGACCTCGGCTTCCAGACCAGTGCCAGTCGCCGGGCGGTGGCTGCCCCCACGCTGCGGCAGCCCTTCGCTCCCGACGAGCGGCGCACCATCACGCTGGACCTGCCGCTGGAGAGCGGCGTGCTCCAGATCGGCCCTTTCCGCTACGAGCTCGCCGTGAGGAGGTGATGGATGGCCCACCCCTGGCTGGCCCCCAGGTGGAAGAGCGAAGCGTGAAGTGAGAATGGAGAAAGGGATTCACGCTCCTTCAGACAACCTGATTCATTCACGCTTCTCTCTTCTCTATTCACGCTTCTCCATTCTTCGTGTCGCTCGTGCTGTTGCCACGATTCGGGAGGAGGACCTGTGGAACCAATCATCGCCTTTTTCGAGCAGTGGCGCACCCAGATGCTGACCCTCGGCCCGATTGTGGCCGGCTTCGGGGTGGCCTGCTGGTTCATTATGAACTCCCTCTCAGGGATTATGCCCGAGTGGGCACAGAACGCCCGGGGCTGGGTCCAGCGCATCCTGGTCGGCGCGATCGTGCTCGGCCTGGCCCCGGCGCTCATCACCGCCTTCATCGGCATGGGCGGTGGCGGCGCCCCGTAGCGCCGCCGCTCGCCCGCCCAGTCTGCCGCAGTCGCGCCCGCAGGGTGCCCGACCGACCCTGCGGGCAGGAGGCCTCCATGCCAGCCCGGATCATCGAGGAGCTAACCAGCCGCAAGAAGGAGAAGATCGCCACCTTCCTCACCTTCGAGAGCATCGTGGCTGTCATCCTCGCCTTCATGCCGATCTTCATGATCTCCAGCAGTTGGCCGCTGCTCACCCGCGTGCCGCTCTGCCTGGCCGCCGCCGTGGCCGGCTACGTGATCACCGTGGAACTGCGCGGCCTGCCGCTCTACGAGCACCTCCTGTGGACCGCCCGCGGCCTGTTCCGGCTCAAGACCCAGGGCAACCGGGTTCTCCCGGAAGACCTGCCTGGCGCCATTCCGGCGCCCGACCAGGACCGGATCATCGCCGCGAGCGGGCCAATTGAGCTCGTGCAACGGACGAGCGCCGTGCCCATTGCCGTACCCTCGGCGCTGCCCGTCACAACCCCGAGCGATGACGCCCTGGCGGAGGTTGCTTAGCCATGTACCTCTTTGCGCTGGACAGCTTGCCGCTCGAAGCCGCCGGTGACCTCGACCGTTTCGAGGAGCGCCTCGGCGCCTTCTTCGCCAGCCGCGACTTCCCCATGCGCCTGATCGCTCACTCGACGGCCTTCCCGATGCACGAGCCCATCGCCGCGGTGCGCGGGCGGACCCATCGCCTTGACAGCCTCTACATCCGCACGCACCGCCTCCGGGCGGCGATCGATGCCTGGTGCAAGGACCACACCGCTGTGGATCTCCATGCCGCCCTGCTTGCTGAGGGCGAGCGCGAGGTTGACGAACTCTGTGCCTCGCTCGCGCCGACCTGCCCGGCCCTGCCGGCCTGTCTCGACGGGAGTGCCGGCGAGGAGCAGTGGGAGCAGTTCATCGCTGCCCTCGACCTGCTGCTCTGGCAGGTGCCCTGGGCGCGCCAGGCCGTCGAGATGTATCGCCTGATGGAGCGTCGGGTGCTGCGGGCGGTGCAGTACATCCTGCTCACCTGGGAACCGCCCGACGTCTCGGAGATGGCCATCCGCGTCCCACTCGCCGCGGTCACCCGCCGCCCGGTGCGCCGCATCGATTACCTGCCGCCGGTCATCAATGGCCCCTACCGCGAGCATCTGACGTATCTTGCGCCCGAGGAAAGTGAGCAGCCGTATCTGGCCGTCCTGACCAGCTACGACGTCGCCGGCGAGTGGGACGCGACCCTCTTCCACGAGTTGATCTCGCTCAACCTCGACATCTCCATCGCCGTTGATATCGTCACGCTCAACCGCTCGAAGTCGCAGCGGGTGGCCGAGATGGCCTACAACGCCGCCAAGCTCGTCGCCCGCGACGCGAACCTGGTAGACATCCGTGGCGAGCAGGTGGTTCACGATGCCCGCGAGGTGCTCGGCTCACTCAAGGGCCAGACGCTCCACGCCATCCAGGTTGCCGTCCTGGTGCGCGGCAAGAGCCGCGAGGAGCTTGAGGCCAACGTCGTTTCTGTGCGCGACCTGTTCGGCGCCCGCCTCAAGCTGCTGCGGCCAACGGGTGCGCAGAGTGCCGCGCTCAAGCTCTTCTCGACCCTGCCGCGCAAGCGGCTCGAGGCGCCCTGGAAGCCGCGCACCCAACTCTCCAAGGTGGTCGGCTGCGCCGCCGGCATGGTCGCCTTCCACCGACCAAACCAGACGAAGGGTGTTTTTGTTGGTGTGGACCGCAACGGGCGCTTCCCGATCTTCATCAACCTCTTCGAGCGCAACCAGGCCGCCCACATGATCATCGCTGGCCAGAGCGGCTACGGCAAGACCGTGCTGCTCAATCTGCTCGCCGAACGGGCGGCCGCCCTCGGCGATATGCAGGTGATCGGCATCGACGCCTTCTCCAACGGCATTCGGGTGGAGCGAGCTATCCAGGACTGCACCT
>DAOUGF010000410.1:0-7071 GCA_034429295.1 Chloroflexaceae bacterium | reverse complement strand
CTGCAGCAGGCGATACTCCTCCTGCGCGTGTCTCAGCGGGAAGAAGAATGAGCCGATCATGTCATCAACAAGCAGGGCGCCGCGCTCGGCGGCGCTGAGCTGCCCCAGGCCCTGCTCGAGCGAACGGCGCAGCGCGGCGCTCAGGGGCGGGATGGTGATCTCGGCGAAGGTGGAGCCGGCCAGCAGCTCGTAGGCCTCCCGCAGGGAGTCGGGCTGCGCCGTGGCGAGCACCAGGTGGCGCCGACGGGCCGCCAGGCGCTCGTAAAAGCGCTCGAAGCCACGGCTAGCCAGCATGCGGCTCAGGTCGTCGAAGATGAAGACGCAGCGGACCCGCTCGCCGCTATAGTTGGGCAGGCTGAGCGACTCGAGCTGGACGCCGCCGAAGCCCGGCCGCGGCAGAAAGATCAGCGCGTCGCGCAGGGCGGGGTCGCCTTGGATGAACTGCAGGAGCGCCCGCGACTTGCCGGCGAGCGGCCTGCCGACGAGCAGCACCGTGGCGCCACGGGGGCGAGCAGCGTGCCTGCGGAGCTCATCGTCAACCTCCGGGCGATGGATGTACGCCTCGCGGAAGCCGTCGCGGGCGCGCCGCTCGCCGAGGATGTCGCGGGGGGTGAGCTCGTGGCCGAAGCGGACGCAGAAGGCCTCCAGCCAGGCCTCGTCGAGCTCGACGCCAGTGGCCGCCGCGCCGTAGCGGGCGACCTGCTCGCTGTGGTCGCTATTCCCCGGGTCGTCAGGGGTTGAGCCGTAGCTATTGCCGCCACCGACGTTGCGGATGTTGGACTGATGGGACGTCATCAGGTTGGCGTAACCATGGCGCGCCGGGGGAGCCACAGGAGGCGAATGATGGGCCGAGTATAGCACGCGACCGCGCTGCTGTGCGGAAAATGACAATGTTTTTACACGGGGCGCCGGCGCCCCGCACCCCGCCGAGTGTTCTGGGGGCGTTGCCCCATGCCCCAACCACCTGCGCGGTGGGCGCCTTTGCGGGGCGCTTGCCCCACGTCCCCACCGAGGCGTTTCCCTGTGCCCCAACCACCTGCGCGGTGGACACCTTTGCGGGGCGCTTGCCCCCCGTCCCCGCCGGGGCGTTGCCCCGTGCCCCAACCACCTGCGCGGTGGGCGCCTTTGCGGGGCGCTTGCCCCACGTCCCCGCCGGGGCGTTTCCCCGTGCCCCTACTACCTGCACGGTGCGTGGTGTTGCGAGCGGGCTCCGCCCCTCGCGCTCCCCGCCAAAGGGGGCCTCGCCCCCTTTGGAAACCCCCAAAGCCGGCGGCCGCCTCCTGCTCACACCATCGCTGCATGCCCCTCGGCGCCGAGAGCGGGAGCTGCACTACCCACTCCACGGCAGCAGCCACGCAGCTTCGCTGGAGCACGCTATTAGGGTGTGGCGCAAGGGAGTGCGGAGAAAGCCGACGCTGGCTCCCTCTGCGCAACGGACTACTGACTACGGACTACCGACTACCGACTACGCTGTGCGGGCACCGATAGGCCCGTCACGCCTCGCCCGTTTGCGGGTCCGTCGAGGCCGCTCGCTTGTCCGCCGCCCGTGTCGCGGCGTCCGCTCCGGGGAAGCGGGCCGGGATCACGCCGAAGAGGCCGACGATCAGCTGCTCCAATGAGTGCTGCAGCACGCCGTACGAGTAGTGGCGCTTGCCTAGCTCATAGTTGTGCTCGACCATCTGGCTGGCCAGATCCGGCCGCTCGAGTAGATCCCGCGCCTGCCGCACCGTATCATCAGTGATGAAGCCGTCGAACTCGATCACGTTGAAGCCCTTGGGCTTGATGTCGTAGGAGTAGATCGAGTAGCTGTTCACCAGCAGCGGCCGCTTGTAATAGATGGCCTCAAGGAAGGCGTTGCCAAAGCCCTCGATCGTCGATGGGTAGGTCACCAGGTCGGCCTGGGCGTAGATGTCATCGAGCGTGTAGATCTTGCGGCCGTCGGGCGTGAGCCCCCGCGCCGGCGCCACCAGATCGCCCGCCAGCACCAACGGCACCTCCATCAGCTCCGCGTAGGTGCGCACCCGCTGCACGTAGGTGTCGCCCTCGTCGCCGCCAGCGTGGGAGATCACCAGGCGGCTCTTGATCCCGAGCCGGCGTAAGCGGTGGAGCAACTCGATCGCGTGCTCGATCCCTTTGCGCTGCACGATCCGCGTCGGTTGGAGGATAAGCCGCTCGTCCGGCTCCAGGCCCAAGTCGGCCCGCAGCGAGGCCGCATACTCGTCTGGTGGGCGCGGCGGAGCCTCGAACTCCATCACGTTCGGCACCAGCAGCGACGAGAGGCCGCCCCGCAGGGCCAGCTGGTGCGCTCCCGACGAGTTGATCACCACATGGCGGATCGACGGTAGCTGCGGCGGGAAGCACATGTTCAGGTAGTCCCACACGCAACCCGAGAGAAAGCGCTTCCGCTCCCAGAAAAAGTCGTGGTGGTGGCCGATCGTCGGGAAGCACGTCTCTGCGATAAACTCGGTGAGGGCCGCGCCGAGCGGCAGATGCATGGGGATCGCCAGGGCATTCTCCACGATCAGCAGGTCGATGGCGAAGTCGCGCACGAAGGCGTAGAGCTGCTCCTTGAGATACTGCTGCAGATCGCGGATCAGCTGCGAGATCTCCGGCGGGCGCCGCGTGACTGAAAAGGCCACCCGCTGGATCTCAGCGACCTGCGGGTGCTCCCAGAACGCCTCAGGCACTACGCGGCTCTGTTCAGGAGGCAGGTTCGACAGGCCCGAGAAGTAGTAGCAGCTGTGGCCCATCGCCTCGAGTACGGCGGCCCACTTGGCTGCCTCCAACGAAACCCCGTCGGTGCCCGCGAAGCGAGTCGAGACGAAGCCGATCCGGCGGCCTGTTGGCATACGAGCGGCGCTGCTCATCATCTGTCTCCTTCCACTGCGCGGTCGCCTCGCTACCTCCCTCTACCCTCCTCGTTGCACACCCCGCGCCGCCACGGCGCAGCTCGCAAGCGTACTGCGTATCTGTACTGTTCCATGAGCTTTCCACATCCCGGCGCCTCTCTCGCGCCCTCAAGCTGAGAGCTTGGGGATGCGGCTCAGCGGCACCGGTGTGCCAGGGTGATGTAATAGTACGACTACGGACTACGCCGCACAGCCACTAGCCAATGCCGTTGCGGGCGATCACCTCGCGGTACCAATGGGCCGAGCGCTTCCAGATCCGGCGCTGCGTCGCGTAGTCGGTGTAGAGCAGCCCGAAGCGCTTGCTGTAGCCGTGGGACCACTCAAAGTTGTCGAGCAGCGACCAGACGTAGTAGCCCCGCAGGTCGATCCCCTCGGCGATCGCGCGATGGGCCGCGGCGATATAGGCCTGTAGATAGTCGACCCGCGCCTGGTCGTCCACCTGCTCGTCGGGGCTGAGCGCATCGTCGAAGGCGGCGCCGTTCTCAGTGATGTAGAGCGGGATAGACGTGTAGGAGGCGGCCATGCGCAGCGCCTCGAGCAGGCCGTCGGGGTAGATCTCCCAGCCCATCGCGGTGGCCGGGCCTGTTGGAGGGATCTGCCGCGCGCCGCTGAGCAGATCGCGCCGCGTGCCCTTGTGGATCAGGCGGGTGTACGTGTTGACGCCCAGGAAGTCGATCGGCCGGCTGATCAGCTCCATGTCGCCGGGGCGGATGGGGATGCGCATGCCGCGCAGCGCGAAGTGGCGCAGCACATCCTCGGGGTAGCGCCCGCGGAAGAGCGCCTCGAGGAAGAGACGGTTCATGGCGCCGTCGGCGAAGCGGGCCGCCGCCACGTCGCGAGGGCTGGCCGAGGCCGGGTGATGGGGCCAGAGCATCAGCACGATGCCGATCTGCGGCGCCGAGCCGTCGGCACGCTTGGGGTTCTCGGCGCGGAAGGCCTCGACCGCCAGGCCGTGGGAGAGCAGCAGGTGGTGGCCCACCGGGAGGATAGCCCAGGGGTTGCGCTGGCCGGGGGCATTCTCGCCGGTGCCATGGCCGTAGAATGCCTGAATGAACGGCTCGTTATGGGTGGTCCAGAAGGCAACCTCGCCACCGAGTTGCCGGAACATGAAGGCGGCGTACTCGGCGAAGCGCAGGGCCGTGTCGCGGTTCAGCCAGCCGCCCCGATCCTGCAGCGCCTGTGGCAGATCCCAATGGTAGAGCGTGAGCGAGGGTGCCACACCGCGGCTGTTGAGCGCCTCGATCAGGCGGCGGTAGAAGTCGAGCCCGCGCTGGTTCGGGCTGCCGCCGCCCGTTGGGAAGATGCGCGTCCAGGCCACGCTGAAGCGGTAGCTCTTCAGGCCGAGGGCGGCGATATGGCCGACATCCTCCTCCCAGCGATGGTAGTGGTCGCAGGCCACGTCGCCCGTCTCGCCGCTGGCGATCTTGCCAGGTGTATGGGTGAAGCGATCCCAGATGCTCTCGCCCTTCCCATCCTCGTTCCAGGCGCCCTCGATCTGGTAGGCGGCCGTCGCCGCGCCCCACACAAAGCCGGGCGGGAAGATCAGCGCTTCGCTCATGACGCTCTCGTCGCTATCGCGGATGCCGCTGGCATTATACGCGAAGCGACTATCCGGCCACCGGGCGCTCCTGCAGCGCCTCCTCCCGCAGCGCCCGGCGCAGGATCTTGCCGATCATCGTCTTGGGCAGCGAGGCACGAAACTCCACGGCGGACGGCACCTTGTAGCGCGTGAGCCGCTCGCGCAGGAAGGCGATGATCTCCTCCTCTGTGGCGGAGGCCCCCTCCTTCAGCACCACATAGGCCTTCACGCGCTCGCCCGCGTATGGGTCGGGCACGCCCACCACCACGCCCTCCCGCACCGCCGGGTGCTGATAGAGCACCTCCTCGACCTCGCGGGGGAAGACGTTGAAGCCGCCGACGATGATCAGATCCTTCTTGCGGTCGGTGATGTAGAAATAGCCATCCTCGTCCATGTAGCCGATGTCGCCCGTGTAGAGCCAGCCGTCCCGCAGCGCCGCCGCGGTGGCCTCCGGCTGGTTGTAGTAGCCGAGCATCAGCGTGGGGCTGCGCAGCACAATCTCCCCAAGCTCGCCCGGCCCAAGGGCGACGCCGTCGCGGCCCTCCTCCAAGCTGACGATCTTCATATCGACATCGGGGAAGGGCACGCCGATGCTGCCGAGCTTGTGCTGGCCCTTGTAGGGATTCGCCATGATCGCCGTCACCGCCTCGCTCAGGCCGTAGCCCTCGATCATGCGGCCGCCGGTGCGGCGCTCGAAGCCATCCTTGATCGCAGCGGTGAGGGGCGCCGCGCCCACGAAGATCCCTTTGAGGCTGCTGAGATCGTAGCGCCCCAAGTCGGGCAGGCTGCTGAAGGCGACAAACATCGTGGGCACGCCGGTGAAGAAGGTTGGCTTCTCCCGCTGGATGGTTCTCAGCACATCGCGGGCGTTGAAGCGAGGCACCAGGATGATCGTGCCCCCGGCGAGCAGCGTGGCGTTCATGTTCACGCTCATGCCGTAGCCGTGGAAGAGCGGTAGCACGGCCAGGACTCTGTCGCTGGCCTGGAGTTGGCCCCAAGCCCGCAGCTGATGGGCGTTTGCCACGCAGGCAGCGTGTGAGAGCATGATCCCCTTCGCCACGCCGGTGGTGCCGCCGCTGTAGAGCAGCACCGCGAGACCGCCCGGGTCCACCGCGGCGGGCGTGAAGCTGGCAGGCAGGTTGGCGGCGAGCAACGCCCGCATCTCCAGCGGGCGGGAGCCCTTGGCCGCGCCCAACTGGCGCATCTCCTGAAGCATCATCGGCAGACGCAGCGGCAGCGGCAGATAGTCGGCCAGGCGCGCAACCACCAGGCGGCGCAGCGAGGTGCGCTCCCGTAGCTCGGCGGCTGTGGCGGCGAAGAGCGGGATGGTGATCAGCGTCTCGGCGCCGCAGTCGCTCAGTTGGGTGGCGAGCTCATCGAGGCTGGACAGGGGGTTGAGGGGCACGACGACCGCGCCCGCCTTCAGGATACCGTAGTAGGCGATGATGAAGGGCGGCGAGTTCGGCAGCAGCAGGGCCACCCGATCGCCGAGGGAAACGCCGAGCCCGCGCAGGGCGAAGGCGAGGGTGTCGCTGGCTTGCTTCAGGTCGCCATAGCTAAAACTGCGGCCGAGGAAGCGGGCTGCGATGTGGCGCGGGCCATTGGCCGCCCCGTCGTCGAGCAGATGATAGAGCGGCACCCTGGGGTACTCAAGCGATGGGGGCACGCCGGCATCGTAGTGCCTGAGCCACGGACGTTCCACGCCGGACCTCCTGCATTACTCGTGATGGGCGTGCGATCATACCACTTCCGGCCGCGGCGCACAAGTGGTAAGAATTAAAAATCTGTCTCCTCTGGGGGAGCCTCTTCCTCCACGAGGCGGGCCGCGCTCACGGCGGCGTCGATCGTCAACTCGCCGTGCTCAGGAAAGGCGACCACAAGCAGCTCGCGCTCATCTTCCACCCGGCTCTCCAACACCTCGCCCGCGCCATAGGGCGAGCAGATGATCTGGTCGCCGGGATGGAATCGGGGCTCGAAGTTGCCGTTAGCGGCGGCGCGGGACGCAGGGCGTGGGCGCGGGCGCGGCGCCTGGCGTTCGCGCTGCTGGCGCATGCGCTTCAGCCGCTCGACCATCGCGGCCGCGTCTGGCAGAGGCTCATCTGGAGGGCGCGAATCGCTCCGCTCCCTCGCTGATGGTGCGGCTGCGCTTGTGCCACGCCTGCTGGGAGCGGGTGGAGGGCTCGGCTCGCTCCGCTCCCTCGCTGATGAAGGAGCCGCGCTTGAGCTGCGTCCGCTGGAAGCAGGAGGAGGGCTCGGCTCGCTCCGCTCCCTCGCTGATGAAGGAGCCGCGCTTGAGCTGCGTCCGCTGGAAGCAGGAGGAGGGCTCGGCTCGCTCCGCTCACGAGCGGCTCGCCCTTGGCGTCGCTCGCGGCGGCCCGACGCAGCCCGGCTGGGCTCCGGCGGGAGCGGGAGCTCAGGCTGGGAGGGCCGCTGCTCCTGACGCAAGGGCGGCCCCTCCTCCTGCACCGGCTCCTGGCGTAGCGGCGGCTCACGTCCCGCCGACTCGGGGACCTCACGTCGTGGCGGCTCTTGGCGCAGCGGCGGTTCTTGGCGCAGCGGCGGCTCAGCTCGTGCTGGCGGCGG
>DAOUGF010000409.1:0-6197 GCA_034429295.1 Chloroflexaceae bacterium | reverse complement strand
CGGCCATGTCGGCGGTCGCCAGAGCCGGGCGCACCACATCCCGCGTGCCGTCGTTGTACTCCACGGTCAGGCCGTCGCGCAGGATCGCCTCCAGATGGGCGCCACGGGCGATCAGGGTGAGCTCCGCGCCGGCCTGGGCCAACTTCGCGCCGAGGTAGCCGCCGATCGCGCCGGCCCCAACAATACAGACTCGCATAGCAATCCTACTGAAAACCTATGGACAAGCAGCGTAAAAGCGCCCCACCATCTACAGCTTCCGCAGATAGACCCGCTCCAGCGTGTGCTGGGCGCCCTTCTGGAGGATGAGATTGGCCCGCTCGCGGGTTGGCTCGATATTCTGCTTCAGGTTCACATAGTTGATCTCGCGCCAGATCCGCTTGGCCGTCTCGATCGCTTCCTCGACGCTCAGCTCAGCGTAGCGGCGGAAGTAAGAGTTCGGGTCACGGAAGGCCGTCTCCCGCAGGCGCAGGAAACGCTCGATATACCACTGCTCGAGATAGCGCTCGTTGGCGTCCACATAGATCGAGAAGTCGAAGAAGTCGGACACGAAGAGTTGGGGCGAGCGCGACATCCGGCCGCCCCGCTGCAGCACGTTCAGGCCCTCCACGATCAGGATGTTGGGCCTGTCGATCACCCGCACCTCATCCGGCACAATATCGTAGATCAGGTGCGAGTAGATGGGCACCTCGATCCGCGGCACGCCCGACTTCACGGCGGCCATAAACTCTATCAGCCGGCGCCGGTTGTAGCTCTCCGGGAAGCCCTTGCGGTGCATGATCCCCCGCTCCTGGAGCACCCGGTTCGGGTAGAGGAAGCCGTCGGTGGTCACCAGCTCCACCTTCAGCTCGCCCTCGCCCACATGGCTACGGGCGAGAAGGGTTTGCAGGATGCGCGCAGTGCTGCTCTTGCCGACGGCCACGCTGCCAGCGATGCCGATCACATAGGGCACGCGGCTCTTGGTGGGATTGCGGAGGAAGACGTTAGTTACCTGATAGAGACGCTGCGATGCATCGTAGTAAAGCTGAAGCAAGCGCAGCAGCGGGAGGTAGATATCGGCGACATCCTCGAGAGAGACGGTGTCGTTAAGGCTGACGAGAGTATCGAGCTCTTCGGCGCTGATCGGCAGCGCGGCGCCGTTGCGCAGGCTCGACCACTCGGCGCGGGAGAAGCTGAGGTAGGGGCTGAGGCGCCGCTCGTCGGCGAATACAGTGGCCATGCTGGTTCTTCACTCCGTCAGTCCGAGGGTTTTCGCCATAGTGATGCGCTGAAGCTTGCCGGTTGCGCCGCGGGGGAGCGCATCGAGGATATGCACCTGCCGCGGCACCTTGAACTCGGCGAGGAAGCGCGCGCAGTGCTCCCGCAACTCCCGCTCGCCAACCTCGGCCTTGAGCACCACGGCGGCGTGCACTTCCTCGCCGAGGGACTTGTGGGGCACGGCGAAGGCGAGGGCCTCGGCCACGGCCGGGTGGCGTAGCAGCACATCGTCGATCTCCAGCGGAGAGATCTTCTCGCCGCCGCGGTTGATCAGCTCCTTGATGCGACCCGTGAGCACGAGGTAGCCATCCGCGTCGAGCATGCCCTGGTCCCCGGTGCGGAACCAGCCATTTACGAAGGCGGCGGCGTTGGCCTCGGGGTTATTCTCGTAGCCGTCCACCACATTGCCGCCGCGCACCACAACCTCGCCCTTCTCGCCCTGGGGCAGCAGGTTGCCCGCCTCGTCCATGATGGCAATATCCACGCCGACGCCCACGCCGACGCTGCCGGCCTTGCGAGGGGCTGGCGGCAGCGGGTTGGAGGCCATCTGATGGGCGGCCTCGGTCATGCCGTAGCTCTCGAGTACCGGCGCGCCGAAGGTCGCCTCCAGCCGCTCCATCACCACGGGGGGCAGGGGAGCGCTGGAGGAGCGGATGAAGCGGAAGGGGTTGGCCGCGATCACCGCGGCGTTGCGCTCGGCCCGCGCCAGCAGCAGCTGATGCATCGTGGGCACCGCGGAGTACCAGGTGGGCCGGAACTCCTCGACCCAACTCCAGAACTTCAGCCCGTCGAAGCCCGGCGGGCAGATCACGGTGCCGCCTGAGGCGAGCGTGCTGAGGAGCGAGGCCACGATGCCGTGGATATGGAAGAGCGGCATCACGCAGAGCGCCCGGTCGGCCGGCGTGAGCTTGTAGGTCTCGATGATATTGGTGGCGGAGGTGGCGAGGTTGCGGTGGCGGATCGGCACACGCTTCGGGCGGCTGGTGGTGCCGCTGGTGTGCAGGATCACGGCGACATCATCGGGGGCGGCGAGTTCGGATCGCGCAGAGCGTGAAAGCTGCGTCTGTGAAATGTCCGAGCCGGCATGGGTAAAGGCGAGCGTCCCGTCGGGCTGGCCCTCGGCCTCGATCAGGAGCATACCGGGCGTCATGGCGGCGCGGGCCTCCTCCTGGGTGCTGGGGGCGACGATCAGCGCTTTGGCGCTGGTGTCGTCGTAGTAGAAGGCGAACTCCTCGGGGCGATACTTCGGGTTGAGGGGCGCGGCAGTGGCGGCGGTTGCGACGGCGAGAAAGGTGATCGCCATCTCGGGGCCGTTGCCCATCGCGATCGCCACCCGGTCGCCGCGACCGATGCCGAGGGCCTGCAGTTGCGCTGCCAAGGCCTCGACGTTGGCCCGCAGGGCAGCGTAGCTGAGCGGGGCCCGGCCCGGCGCCACCAGGGCCGGCTGGTCGGCGGCGCCGCGGCCAAGCAGCTCGAGCAAAGTTAACATCACAGGTTCGCGGGCCATCTTCGGCTCTTTCTAGTCTCACCGCAGAGACGTAGGGGTACGGAGAGCATCATTCCGGCAGAAGCGCAGGATGTGGCTCCGCTGTCCCTCTGCTCATGACTGGTCGTCCTGGCGAAAACGCGCTCGGCTGCCGAAGCGGAACCAGCGCGGCCTGCCGTTCTCCCAGCCGCCGAACTCGCCCCGGCTGCTCTTCGTCGGACCTTCCGTGGCGATCACGCAGCTGTCGTTGTAGAAGGCCATCGGTGTGGGAGGCGGGGGCGGCGCGGGCGGCGAGTCCTGTTTGGGAAAGCCGCCCTTGGTGATGACATGGAGCACCAGGCCATTCTCGCCCAGCTCCACAACGCCATCGGAGAGGGCGCCGACGTAGCGGCCCATCACGGCCCGCAGTCGCTCCTCAGGCACAGCCACCGGCGCCGGATCCGGGTCGTCGAGGCCGAGGTATTCGCCGATCGCCTGGAGGAAGATGGGGCGAATGAGCTGGGTGCCGTTGCTGGCGTTGGTGAGGATCGCCATAGCGAAGCCGCGGGACGGCACCAGGCAGAGTTCGGTGATCTGGCCGTTGGTGCCGCCGCCATGCCGCAGCGCCCGCGCCCCGCCGAGGTCGCGCATGAACCAGGTGAGCCCGACATGCTCGTAGTCACCGATAGCGCTGGCTTGGGGTGTCTGCATCTGCGCCCGGCTCTCCGCCGAGAGCAGCGGCGACTCGCCGGGGAAGTGAGCTTGGGCGTACTTCAGCAGGTCGCCTACCGTGCTGACGACGCCGCCGGCAGGGTGGGCGGCGCGCCCGATCGGCCAGGGCGTCGCCACTTCAGGCCCGGCCTCGCGCTGAATATGGCCCACCACAAAGCGGTGAACCATCACATCCTCGGCGAAGAAATGGCTGCGCTCGAGCCCAAGCGGCTTAAAGACTAGCTCGGCGAGCGCCTCCTCGAACGGCTGCCCCGTCACCAACTCGATCGCGCGGCCCGCGAGGTAGTAGCCGGCGTTGTTGTAGGAGAAGGTGGCCCCGATGGGCAACTCCTGGGGCAGCTCGGGCATACGCTCCTCGACCATGCGGCGCAGCGCGTCCGGGCCAGGGCCGAGGTCATCGAAATAATCGCCGAGCCAGCCGCCGGTATGGGTGAGAATATGCCGCAGACTGGCCCGCTCCTGGGCCTCCGGGTCCCGCAGGCGCAGCCCGGGGATGTAGGCCCGCAGCGGTGTGTCGAGCTCGAGGCGGCCCTGCTCCACCAAACGCATCACCGCCGTGCCGACCATCGTCTTGGTGATCGAGCCGACTTGGAAGCGCGTGTCGGGGGTCACCGGGAGCGGGTGGAGCACGCTGGTGACGCCCACCCCAGCCTCCTCGATCCGGCCGTCGTGCAGCACGGCGAGGGCCGCGCCAGGGATCTTATGCTCCGCGATCAGCTCCTGTGCCCGCTCAACGAGCTTGCGAAAGGTGTCAGAATACATCCCTGCTCACTAGCGTGTTAGATTTCGGAAGTTGGAGGCTCGAGCGCAGCACGGCCGCGTTATCCCCAAAATCCACACCTAATACCCCACAGCACACCCATCACACCGGCTCTCCGTACCCGCCACATAGCTGCCCGAAGCAAGCCGCCAGATGATCTGGCCGCGGCCAAAGGCGGCTGGGTCATGATCGATGGCGACGCGATGGCCGCGGGCGGCGAGGCCCTCAACGACATGGCGCGGCGTCTCGTGCTCCAGGCGCACACTGCCATCGCGCTCCCAACGCCAGCGGGGCGCGTCGAGCGCAGCCTGGGGATGCATCCCGTAGGTGAGGCTGTTGACAATGACCTGGGTGTGGCCCTGGGGCTGCATGTGGCCGCCCATCACGCCGAAGGGGCCGACGGCGGCACCATCCTTGAGCAGAAATCCGGGGATGATCGTGTGGAAGGGCCGGCGGCCGGGCGCGAGCAGGTTGGGGTGCCCAGGGGCAGTAACGAAGCCGCTCCCCCGGTTCTGCATCGCGATGCCCCAGCCGGGGATGACCACGCCAGAGCCAAAGCCCATGTAGTTGCTCTGGATCATGCTCACCATACGGCCCTCGCCATCAGCGGCGCAGAGATAGACGGTGCCGCCGCGGGGCAGCTCGCCGGGGCCGAACTCCTGGGCCACGGGGCCGATCAGGGAGCGGCGGGCGGCCAGGCGCTCACGGTCCAGCAGCGCGGCGATCGGCACATCAACCCTGGACGGGTCACCCACATAGGCGAAGGCATCGGCGAAGGCCAGCTTGATCGCCTCGATCTGCGGATGATAGGCAGCCGCTGAATCCCTGGGATAACGGCCGAGGTCCATCCCGTCGAGGATGCCGAGGGCCATCAGGGCGGCGATGCCCTGGCCGTTCGGCGGGATCTCGGCGACCGTATGGCCGGCATAATCGGTGGTGATCGGCTCGACCCACTCGGAGCGGTGGGCGGCGAGGTCGTCGGCGGTGAGCAGGCCGCCGGTCGCCTTACTGAACTCGACGATCGCCTGAGCGATCTCGCCCTCGTAGAAGGCCCGGGCGCCCTCGGCGGCGATCAGGCGCAAGGTGCGGGCGTGGCCGGGGGAAACGAAGCGCTCGCCGGGCCGGGGCGCGCTTCCACCAGGCGCGAACGTCTCCAGAAAGCCTGCGTACTCAGGCCCGCTCCGCTGGCGGGCGGCGGCGACGGCCCGAGCCCAGCTGTGGCTGATGAGGGCAGCCACCGGGGCGCCCTGCTCGGCGTAGGCGATCGCCGGGGCGAGCAACTGCTCCAACGGCAGCCTGCCGAAGCGCTCGTGCAGATCGCCCCAGAGTCGCACCACGCCCGGGACGGTGACACTCAACCAGCCGTGGATCGGCACCTGCTCCTGGCCGGCGCGACGCAGCGCCTCGATGGAGAGGGCGGCGGGGGCGCGGCCCGAGCCGTTGATGCCGTGGAGCCGCGCGCCGTCCCAGACGAGGGCGAAGCCGTCGCCGCCGATGCCGTTTGCGGTAGGCTCGAGCACGGTGAGGCATGCGGCAGTAGCGATCGCGGCGTCAACCGCGGTGCCGCCGGCGCGGAGCATGGCGAGGCCGGCCTGCGCGGCGAGCGGGTGGCTAGTAGCCACCACGCCGTTGCCCGCGATGAGCGGGGTGCGGCGCGCAGCGTAGGGGAAGCTCAGGAGGTCGTGTTCCAAGGGGCCCTCCGTCGGGCTATGGCGAATGTGTGGCATTCATGTGAATTATGCCACAGATCGCCCCCCTGGCTGCCGGGCGCCGCCCACACAGGGTTGATGTAATGCCTGTGGGGCGCCCGTCCCGCACCCCACCGTCAGGAAGCGGATGCACTCTTCGAGGATGCCTGCGCATTCGACAGCTTCGCCGCAGCAGGTCCGGCGCTGACGGCCCGCTAGTACTGTCACACCCGCTCTCGGCGCCGAGGGGCATGCTGCGATGCCTCCCTCGACGCTGGGGGCCGTCGGCTTCGGGGGT